>JAEYOT010000456.1 GCA_023411445.1 Pseudomonadota bacterium | reverse complement strand
GGTTCTATGGGCCGCACACGACCGACGGCGTGGTCGGCAAAGATAACCCGCTGCTCCTCGCCAGTAACTTCTCCGGCCGCTGGCCAGGGCTCGTCGGCCTGCTCAACACGGGCGCCTGCTTGGCCAGCCTCAATCGCGGCTTCTCGCGCGCCTGGACGGACGCGGCGGATTTCACGACCGACGGGCTGTTCATGGAGCGTCTGCGCGAGTGGTGCACCACCGGCAAGATCGCCTACGCCACGGACGCCATCCGCTACCACGCGCCCATCTCCGTAGCTGCCACTCAGCTGGCGCGCGAGGTGGCGAGCGAGATCCGCCAGCGCCGCGTCTTGATCCTGATGCTGGGCGACACCTCCATGGGTATGATCAACGGCTACTTCGGGCCACGGCTGCTCAACCGCCACGGCTTCACCGAGCACAAGGTGGATCAGGCGTGGATCGTCGACCGCGGCCGTCGCATCGAGCAGCGGCGCATCGAGGACGCGCTCGCCTTCGTGCGGAGCAAGGGCCTGACCTTTCACTGGCAGGAGGGGGACGCGACGGACTTCGACGAGCAGGCGACGCGCGAGCAGCTCCGTGACTACCTAGCGGTGCTGGATATGGTCAGCGAGTTCAAGGCGGACTGCATCGGTTGGCAGTACCAGCTCGGCTTGATTCCGCTGCGACCGCCCTCGGACCTGGCGGAGGGGCTGTTCAACTCCGTGTGCCGACCCGAGTCGAACGGCGACACCATCATCTGCTCCACCGAGGCGGACCAGGGCAACGTGGTGCCGATGGAGCTCATGAAGCGGCTGCTCAAGAAGAAGGGCCTGCACCAAGCCGTGATGTTCCACGACGTGCGCTGGGGAGCGGAGCACGAAGGCCGCTTCTTATGGGTGCTGCTCAACTCGGGCAGCTGCGGCGCCTACGCCTTCAATCACGACCCGGACAGCCTGTCTGGCGCGCACTCGTACCGCCAACCGGCGCTCTACTTTCCCACGCCGGGGGGCACGCTGGCCGGCGAGAGCCTGCCCGGCAAGATGACCTGGGCCAGGAGCTACATCCTGAACGATGAGCTCTGGATGGACGTGGGCAAAGGTGAGGTGGTCAAGCTCCCGCCGGACGTGCGCGACAGCTGGTGGGAGGGCACGACCCGGCAGTGGCCCTTCATGGCCGCCGACATGGGCATCGGCCGTGACACGCTGATGGCCCACTACCTGTCGAACCATGTTGCGGTCGCCTACGGTGACATCTTCGACGAGATGGTGGCGCTCTCGCAGGAGCTCGGCTTCAAGGTGCGCGTGCTGGCGGACGAAGCTTAGCTCGTTTGGTGCGCCGCGCCATGCCGTGGGCCAGCGCCCTCGCTCCGCTACAGCCGTCTCATCCAGCTGCCGCGCAGCTCCTAACCGTTGCCGGCGGTGGAGCATGTTGAGAATTGGTACCGGTTCCAGTTGTCGTTGCGCTATGGGCGAGTATGCTCCCGTTCATGCGCCCCGCCGCGCGCCATCTTCGATACAGCTACGTGCTCTGGGCCGTCGCCGCAGCAGCCAGCTGTAGCATCTACGAGCCGTCCCTATTGGACGAGGCGGCTCGGATCGGCGGGGAGAGCGGCGGCTCCGCTGGCGGCACCGACGGCAAGGGCGCAGCCCCCAGCGCCGGCAAGGGCGGGCGAGACGAGGGCGGAACTGCCGGCATGCTGGGTGGCGGCACGGCGGGCAGCTCGGTGGGCGAGGGCGGCGAAGCCGGCGAAGGCGCGAGCGGTAGCAGCGGCAGCGGTGGTAGTGAGCCACAAGGCGGCAGCAGCGCCGGTGGCAAGGGTGGAACGGGCGGCACGGGCGTCGTCACCAACCCCAACCTGATCGACGGCTTCGAGGATGAAGATCTCGAGCTCGAGCGCACGGATGGCCGCGGCGGCGTCTGGTATTTGTTTGACGACGGCAGCACGGGCAAGGCTGGCCCTTCGCCGCTCGTCTGTACCCCGCTGAGCGACGCTCCGGAGGAGCTGGGCGGCTTCGCCATGCACATCACCGCCACGGGCTTCACCGTGTGGGGCTCCGGCCTCGGCGTGGACTTCCGCGCGGGCAAAAAGCTGTACGACGCGAGCAGTGCCGAAGGCATTCGCTTCTGGGCGCGCGTGGGCGCTGGGAAGAACACACGCCACCGTTTCCAGATCGTGGACGTGAGCACGGACAAGCTCGGCAAGAAGTGCAACGCCGCGGCGGACGCGCCAGAGCTCGAGAAGTGCGACGACCACTTCGGCAAGGACATGGTGTTCACGACCGAGTGGGCTCAATACACGCTGCCGTTCGCGGAGCTCGAGCAGCTCGGCTTCGGCCTGCCCGCGACGTTGGATCCCTCTTCCTTGTACGGCTTGCAAATCACCGCCAAGCCCAAGCTGGAAGTGGACCTCTGGCTCGATAACTTCGAATTCTACTGAGCCAGCGCGAGCGCGCCGCTACGCGCCCAGGCTGCGCAGCGCGCCGCTGAAATGCAAATCGGCCGGAGCTCGTCGACGTGCGGCGCGTGGCTCCGGCCGATTCAGCGCGCCTCTGTTGGCGCGCGCTGCTCAGTAGAAGGTGAAGTCGTCCAGGGCGATGCTGTAAGGTCCAGCTGCCGAGACCTGCACCTGCACGCTCAGCAGCGTCGCCTTGTCGAACGGAACCTGGGTGCCCCAGGTCGGGTCCTGCATGATCGACGCGAACGGCAGATCCACCTCCGTCCACGTCGGAGTCAGCACCACGTCCAAACCGTGGCCGTTGTTGCACTCCAAGGTGCACGTGCCGCCGCCACCAGCGTCCGTGGTGCCGCTGGTGTTCACCTTGACACGAACGGCCACGTCGCCCTGCGCCCAGAACTTGATGCCGGTGTAGGCCGAGGCGTTGTAAACGCAAGGCTTCTTGGCGTTGCTGAAGTCGAAGCCGACGCCAGCGTAGGGGTACACGTTGTTGGCCTCATCCGCCGGCGCGACCTCGCCCGAGATCTTGATGCAACCCATGCTGGCGCCGTGACAATCCACGCTGCCGGGGATGAGCGGAGTCGCGCCCGAGGGATCCGGCGTCGGGATGATGGTGCTGCCGTACGAGTCCAGGTACGTGTACCAGAAGCCGGTGCGGCCGCCGACCTTGGCCAGGCCGTTGTCCTTGTCCTCCAGATCGTCGATCAGCGTGTCCGCGGCGGTGCCGGCGGC
>JAEYOT010000442.1 GCA_023411445.1 Pseudomonadota bacterium | reverse complement strand
GCCGCCGGCAGCGGCGGGGTCGCGACGGACGGCGGTAGCGGCAACGCCGGCGATAGCGGGGACGTGGCGGGTGGCGGCACGGGCGGAAGCGGCGCTTCCTCGAGCGGAGCCGCGGGCTCGGGGGGTGACAGCGCGGGTGCGGCAGGTGCTGCGGGTGCCGGCGGCTCGCCGTATGAGCCCACGCCCTGCGAGTCTCCCGACGACTGCCTGCCGAGCTGGCTCTGCGAGAAGGACGAATGCACTGACCCGGTCGGGTGGTGCGTGCCACCGGCTCCGCTGTTCTGCCCACCGGAGCCGATGCCCGTTTGCGGCTGCGATGGCGTCACCTATTGGAACGACTGCGTCCGGCGCCAGAACGGCGTGCAGCGCAGGGAGCTGGGCGAGTGCTCGGAAACGGCTTACCCCTGCCAGTCCGGGGAGGATTGTGCCGTGCCGGGCGCTTCCTGCTCCCGCTTGCCGCGGCAAGGTAACGTCTGCAGCTATCCCTCGCAGGTGGGCGCGTGTTGGGTATTGCCGGCGCAGTGCTCACCCAACTTCGGAGATCCGCCGATTTGGCGTGAGTGTCGGCCGCCGGACGCGCCGCCTGCGCCCTGCGTCGACACGTGCCTTGCCATCCTCTCCGAGCGGCCGCACTACCGCAAACACCCGGGCGAGTACTGCAAGTCGCCGTAGGGCCCGCTGATCGGGCCCTTTGGCTGGCTGCTGGCGGAGATCTACTTGCTGCGGCCCGGGTAGGGGCGCGCTTGCTTGACCAGCAGGCGGGCCTTGCCGTCCTCGCTGTCTTCGTCGTCGAACTTGAACTCCACGTCCATCGCGTACCACCCACGGTTGCCGGCCTTGGGACCGTACGCGGGCGAGAAGCGCTCATGGATCGCCTTGAGCGCGACGCCGAGCTCGTAGGTCTGCGCGGTGGTCAGCACCGACTCGCCGGCAGGCACGAGGTTCGAGCGTGACAGGAACGTGATCGGCTGGTTCGGGTTGTCGAAGAAGTAGAGAAAGGAGTCGCTGGTGATGCCGGGCGGCGGGTGCACCACCTCGGCGTCACCGCCCCATTGCACGTTCACGTAGAACGCGGGCTCGAGGCCGGCCGCGTCGAACGGGTTGTTGGTCGCAGCGACGCCATTGGCCTCTTCCGCTGGGAAGTTGTGGTGCACCAGCAGGGCCATGCCGACGCTGTGATGATCGATGCCGTAGAACGAGCGCTCCTCGAACGTACGGAACAGCCAAATGCTGGACCAGGTCTCGCGGACGGCGTCGAGGATGTCGTTCCAATCAGCCGGGTCACCGGTCTGCGACTCGTAGCAGCCGGCGCACGGAAAGCCGTCGAGATCCTCGCTGTTCGTGCTGGTCCGGAAGCGCATGGTCTGGCCGGGGTAGTCGGCCTCCAGCTTGGCCTTGAGCAGCTCTTGGAACTCCTCGTTGACGGGCGCTAGCACCATCGCTTCACGCAACTTCGCGAGCTCGGCCTCACGCACGGCCGGATCCGCCTTGAAGTCAGGATCCTCCAGCAGCTCGTCGATCCGGGCGAACAGCCCGTTTTCTTCCATGAACTGGTTGTAATAAAAGACCGGCACGCCGAACGCCTTGCGCACCGGCACGTTCTTGGTCTTCGCCAAGATGGAGTACTGCGCGGCCTTACCACCCCACGCGCGCGTGCTCTCCTTGAGCGCGTCTCGGAGCGACACGCCCTCGACCTCCGGCGTGACGTCTTCGATATCCAGCAGCTCCTTGACGTCCAGGTTCAACTCCGGGAGCACCACCGGCTCGGGGCGATGATCGAGCCAGAACTCCTCGGCTTCCTCCGCCGTGACCTCTTCCACGCTCCAGCCCGTGGCCCGCACGGTCAGCCGTACCCACTTGCCCTCCAGCGCGCGGAGCTGCTCGTTCTCGAAGGCGCCACGCAGGCCCATGTTCGGAGTGCCGCGGTTCTGCGAGAGCACGTTGACGTGCGACAGCGGAGTTTGAAACTGCTCCGTGATCAGGCCGGCCACGACCGAGATGTCGTTCGGCACCGTGTCCAGCACGGCGATGTCCTCGTACTTGAGGTAGATGTCCGCCAGCTCGGCGGCGCGGGCGAAATGGATGCGCCCGATCGTGCTGCCCAGCGTGAGCGGCTGGTAGTCGATGCGCGAGTACAGCTCGTCGGTCGTGATGACCTTCACGCTCTCTGGCAGCTTGGCCGCGGTAGCGTGGAGGGCCTCCGACGTGGGGTGAAACTTCAGCGCCGGGCCGAAGTAGGCCGAGCTTGCCACCCGCTCGTACAGCGCCTCGATCATCGAGGCGGACGCCGTATCGTAAGGCGACAGCTCGAGCGCCCACACGTCCGGAGCTTCATAGTAGCTGACGGCACCGAGCACGAAGCGTCGATCCGGTGAGTAGTACTCGGTGGCGCTGAAGGTGGATAGCGCCGGCACCAGCGGGAGATCTCCGCCCGAGAGGTGCTTGCTTACGAAGTCGTAGTGGATGGGATACTTGACGCTGTTCTGGAAGTAGAGGGCGTTGTCGTCGTACTGGTCGAGCACGACCTTCGCCGACGTCGCTCCGGGTAAGCTCGCGTCCAGCGGCTCTGAGGCGAGCGCGTCGAAGTCCGCCTTGCACGACAGCCGCTGCGCGTAGTCCGGGTCGTCGTCGTCGATCTCGCACGGCCCCTCCACGATGCCGGGATCGGGGCTACCGGCGCTGCCGCTTGCGCTGCCGCCGGCTCCGGTACCGGCTTCGCCGCCGGGCAGGGGAGTGGTCGGATCGTCGTTGCCACACGCGACGAACGCCGCGCTGATCAGGAGGACACTAGCTAAGGTCAGGACTTTCAACGTTGCCTCTCAGGGAGTCAGAGCAAAACAGTAGATGCCACCGTAGCCGCCGCCGTCGCCGACGCTCTTGGTTCCGTTGGCGCCAGGAGGACCAGCTTCCACGATCCAGACACCGGGGGCGCAGCCGGCCTCGTTCAGTGCGGACATCCAGTCCTCACCGAAGCGGATGCCGCCGCCCATGCCGCCGCCCGGGCCACCCATGCGCGGCCACGAGTGCCCGCAGTGAGGCCTGCCCGACTCTTCCGAGCTCGTCCAGTCGTTGCAAGTGTAGCTCGCATCGGTGCTGAACAGCTTACCTTGCTCGTTGGTGCCCGTCAGGATGTCGTGATTGTCCACTTCACCTTGGCCCACGTCCGGCTCGTGGTTGGGCACGCCGTCTTCGTTCGGCAAGTCGTTGATGATGGCCTCGTCCGCGCCGACTGGGCGCGTATTCGCCAAGTTCACTTTGTTCATCGCGACCAGGCGACCCAGGCGATCGTACCAGGGGCCGTCGCCGATGCGATCGATAGCATGGACAGGTTGGCCGTCTTCTCCGGCCGTCACGCTCAAGAAGGCGCGCCACGTCTTGCCGTTGCCGGGCATGCTCCTTTCGGCGACGGCCGTGCAGATCTTGTCGGCGCCGCGCAGGCCGGCACCAGGGCCCGTCTCGCCGAAGCGCAAGTCTCCACCGAAGCCGTCCGGGCTCTTGGAGAGCTCCACCATCGCCTTCAGGCTCGTGACGAAGAAACTGAACTTTTCCGAGCTGGGCGTGCTGTTGGAGCCGCCGCTGCCCGCTTGGCTCGTGCCGCCAGAGCCGCTCGTCGTCCCGCCGTCGCCGGAGCCGGAGCCGGAGCTGTTGGTGCC
>JAEYOT010000324.1 GCA_023411445.1 Pseudomonadota bacterium | reverse complement strand
TTCGCGGCTTTCGCGCTGGCCCTCGCGGTCACGTCGCCGGCCGGTGGGCAGGTGCTGGGGGAGAGCGCGCGCCGGGTGAAGCAGCCGGAGCGGGTGGTGGTCGGGCCCGTGGACGCCGCGTTGAAGGTCCCGCTCGAGTCAGTCGGCTTGGTGGCGCTGATCACGTACACGGGCTTCAAGGATTGGCGCTGGGGCTCCGCTTCCTTCCGCTTCAACTCCGAGGGCTGGTTCTCGATGGGCACGGGCAGCGGCGGCTTGGACAAGATCGGACACGCCTACGGCGCATACATGACGAGCGAGCTGCTCTATTGGCGGCTGCGCGAAGCGCACGGGGGCCGGCACGTGGTGTCGTGGTACCCGCTCTTGTTCGGCTCGCTGCTCTACCAGTACATCGAGCTGTTCGACGGCTACTCGGTGGATCACGGCTACGCGTACGAAGACGCGATCATGAACACGCTGGGCGTCGGCTTCTCCTGGCTGCGGAACACGGTGCCGGCCGTCGCCAAAACCTTCGATTTTAGGCTGTTTTACTACCCGAGCGGCGGCAGGACATTTCAGCCCATGATCGACTACGAGGGGCAGAAGTTCTTCGGCGTGCTCAAGCTCGCTGGCCTGCCCGGGCTCGAGCGCACGCCGTTTCGCTATTTCGAGCCGTTCGTCGGCTACTACACGCGCGGCTTTCCGCGTTACGCCAAGGCGAGCGAGAAGAGCGCGCACGTGATGGTCGGCGTGGGCGTCAGCCTGTCCGAGCTGATCTTCCGTCCGCTCGACGACTCACACGGGCAGCCGTTCACGTTCTTGAACCTCGCCAGCAACTACTTTCAGGCGCCGCTCTACGGCTCGTACGAGCGCGTGCGTCGCCGCGCCGTCCAGCGCTAGCGTCCCGCGCCATTCAGGGGCCACAGCGTCTTCAGGTAGCGCAAGCTGCGCGCCACTTCCTCGAAAGCGTCCGCGCCGGTCGCGTCTTGCTCGATGACGTAGTGCTCGCAGGCGGCAGCGTCCGCCTCGCGCACGATCACCAGAAAATTCAGGTTTCCGTCGCCCAGCGCGGCCGTCGCTGGCCGGTGCTGGGCGTCGATGGCGTAGTCCTTGAGGTGCACGAGCGGCAGGCGTCCGGAGAGGCGCGCACAATACGCGGCTGGATCCGCGCCGCCCGCCTGCACCCAGTACGTGTCGAGCTCCGCGTGGAGCATGACCGGATCGCTGCGCTCGTAGAGCCAATCCAAGATCGCTTTGCCGCCCAGCTTGCGGAACTCGAGCGCGTGGTTGTGGTAGGTCAAAAGCTGGCCGCTCCGGCGCAGCACCTCGCCGGCCAGCGTGAGCTGGTCGGCCAGCTCCAGCACCTGTTCGATGGTCTCCAGCGGGCGGTGCGGCTGCGGGTAGACGGCGTAGCGGCAGCCGAGTTGATGAAGCCGCTCCGCGACGCGCGCCGGCTCGGACACCACCGCGGCGGGCTCCTCGTGCGAGGCGCAAATGCCGAGGCCCGCGCCATCGGCGATGCGCTTCAGCTCGCGCGCCGCGAGGGGCAGCCCGCTGTACAGCTCCACCTGCTCGAAGCCGATGCTGCGCAGGCGTTCGAAGGTGCGCGGCACGTCCTCACGGGTCTGCAGGTGCTCGCGAAGGGTCCAGAGCTGAAGCGCGATGTGGCGCGAGGGGCCGGGCATGAGCGCATCATAGCCGCGTTCTCTGGTAGTCTGAGCGGGTGAGCGTCAACTCCCTTCCAGCCCCGGGACCGGTGTCGCTGTCGGCGCTCTTCGGGGGCATTTCCAACGTGGTGGCCGCTGTCGGGGCGCAAGGCGTGCTGCTCGCCCGCATCCTGACCCGCACCTTCCGTGGCGAGGTGGACCGCGCGGAGCTGATGCGCTGCCTGTACCGCATGGGCATCCGCTCGTTGCCCATCGTCACCGTGACGGCCCTGTTCGTGGGTGGCATTATGGTGATCCAGGCCGCGCCCATCGTCGAGCGCTACGGCGCGCAAGGGCTCCTCGGTTGGGGCGCCGGCTTCGGAACGCTACGCGAGATCGGCCCGCTGCTCACGGCGCTGATGATCTCCGGGCGGGTCGGCGCGAACAACACGGCAGAGCTTGGGACCATGACCGTCACGGAGCAGGTGGACGCGCTCCGGGCCATGGCCATCGATCCGATCGGCTACCTGGTGACACCGCGGTTTTACGGCATCGTCATCACGCTGTTTCTCTCGACCATCTTGGCGGACATGCTGGCGCTGATCGGCGCGGCGCTGGCCGGCCGCACGCTGCTGGGCGTGGATCCGCAGGTCTTCTACAATGGCTTGACCGGGGGCCTGCTGGGCATTGGGGACGTGGTGCACGGCTTGATCAAGAGCGTGGTGTTCGGGGTCGCCATCGCGCTGTCCAGCTGCCATTTTGGCCTTGCTACCGAGGGTGGGGCTCCGGGCGTGGGCCGCGCCGTCAACGCCGCGGTCGTGGTCAGCGCCGCCGGCATCTTCGTTATCGACTACCTGCTGTCTTTTGCCATCGCATGAGTGACGGAGCGAGCGTTGGCGGCTCGGAGCCGGGTCTCGGCGTCACGCTGCGCGAGCTGTTTCGCCTGCTACAGCTCACGCTGCGCGGCTGCCTGCAGGGCGGGCTCGAGCCGGGGTCGGTGCTGCGCCAAATGTACGAGATCGGCAACCGCTCGCTCGGCTTCCTATGCATCGTGATGGCGTTCATGGGCATGATCCTCACGTACCAGGCGGGGCTGCAGACGCAGCGCGTGGTACCGGATCTCACGCTGCTGGGCGCCACCTTCCTGGAGCTACTGATCCGTGATCTGGCGGCCAGCCTCTGCGCGCGGATGCTGGCGACGCGGGTCGGCGCCGGCATCGCGGCCGAAATCGGCTCCATGGTCGTCACCGAGCAGGTGGACGCGCTCAGCATGTGCGGCGCCGATCCGATCCGGCACCTGGTCTGCCCGCGCTTCCTCGCCAGCGTCGCCATGTTCGTGATGCTGGTGGTGCTGGCGGCTTGCGTCGCCGTGTTGACCGGCACCTGGACCGCCGCGGCCTTCTTCGATCTGAATCCGCGCACGTTCCTCAACTTGTCGCTGGTGGGCGCCCCCGACGTGATCGTCGGTGTGGCCAAGTGCGTGGCCTACGGCGCCGCCATCCCGATCATCAGCTCGCACGCTGGCCTCACGGCCTTCGGCGGCTCGGAGGGCGTGGGCTCGGCCACCACCCGCGCGGTCGTCGGCTCCTCGCTCGCGGTGATCGTGCTCAATTTCTTGCTCAGCGGCGCCGGCTACCTGGTGTTCGGTCCCTGACGCGCCGTCTAGGGCCCCACGCGGCTCTTGTCAGAGTGGGCCGTCGGGCGAGCCCGTCACGAACTGCACGACCGCTTCGTTGTCGCAGCGTCGCGCGGCTTCCACCGTGCCATCGAAGGCGAGCTTGCCGTCGAGCAAGACGCCGATGCGATCGGTCACCGGCAGCAGGCGATCGAGATCGCTCGAGACCATCACGACGGTGGCGCCGGCAGCTTGCTGCTCGGCGCGCAGCAAGTCGAAGATGCGCTGCGACGTGACGGGATCGAGGCCCGCGGCGGGTTCGTCGTAGAGCACCAGCTCGGCGGAGGTGACGGTCGCGCGGGCCACACCGACGCGCTTCTTTTGCCCGCCGCTCAGGCGCGCCGGTAGTCGCTCTTCGAAGCCGCTGAGCCCGACGCGGGCCAGGCGCTCGCTCACGCTCGCGCGGATGTCCGCGTCGGCGGCGCCGCGTTGCCGCAGCGGAAAACCGATGTTTTCCGCCACGGTCATGAAGTCGAACAGCGCGTTGTTCTGAAACAGCATGCCCATGCGCTGGCGCAGGGCGGACAGGCCCTGCTCGTCCAGCGCCGGCACGTTCTGCCCCAGCACCCATACGTCGCCCGAGCGCGGCCGTACCAGACCCGCCAGGCACTTGAGCAGCACGCTCTTGCCGCTCGCGCCCGGGCCGACCAACCCATACAGGCAACCGCGCGGGATCTGCAGGTTTACGTGCCGGAGCACGGGGCGCGAGAACGCGACCGTCACGTCGCGCAGCTCGATCGCCGGCTCCGTCGCGTGGCCCGTCACCGCGCGGCCGTGTCTCCCTCGCGCGCCTGGCCCAGCGCCTGCTCCGTACGACGCACCTTGGACCAGAGGAACAGGACGGCGCCGAGGAGCGCTAAGTTGAGTAGCACGGCGCCGGCCGCCACGGCGCGCAGAGGCGACAGCGAAGCGCGCGTGACCGTGATTGGGCCCACGCGGCGCAGCTCGCGCTCGAGCGGGCGCGCGCTCGCCGGCGC
>JAEYOT010000307.1 GCA_023411445.1 Pseudomonadota bacterium | reverse complement strand
CAACGCAGGCGCCGCTGGCGTCCGAAACCGTTCCGGCGGGACAGGGCTGACAGTCCGACGCCCGGATGCGGCCGCTCGCTTCGGGTGCGTCGTCCGCCAGGTAGTCGGAGATCGGCGACTGCCGGCACGCTTGAAACTTGTCCTGCATCGAGCCGCCACTGGCGGCGGGGCTGTGATTGGCGAAGACCTCGCAGGCTTGGCACCAATTGTAGCCGTACTCTTTCATCGTGGTGCCGAGCCCCTTGAGGACTGGCGCCTCACGTAGCGCGTTGAACAGGTTGGCTTCGATATACCAGTGGAAGAACCAGACCTGAAACGCGTCGACCGGCAACGCGACCTGCTCATCGTTCGCGTTTCCGTAGCCGGTGCTGGTGGCGCGGAGGCAGGCGCCGGTGGGTGGAGAACACGTTTCACCGCTTGGAGAGGCCTGCAGACTGAAGGCGTCACCGTTGGTCGGTAGCGTGCCGCGCGTGGCGGCGTCGTCGAAGGCGTCCTGGTACATGGTGGCGACTCGCTTGATCTGGTCTTCGCCGCTGCTGCTGCCGCTGAAATTCTCGTCGAGGCAAACACCGCTTCCATTGCAGTAGTCGCAAGTGCCTGAGTTGGTGCTATCGACCGGCGTGAAGTAATTGGCGGCACCCACGACTTGACCGGTGATGAAGTCGGCGAACGCCTCGGTCATGTAGCGGGCTTCGTCGTCTGGCTCGGTGGTTGCACCGTCGAAGATCACGTCCAAGGTGAGAATGCCGAGTGAATCAGGGTCCTGCTGATCCATCAGGCTGCAGGCGATGAAATGCGCGTACTCATGCACCATGATGGCGCGCGAGCTGCTGGCGCTCGAGTTTCGTGGCATCACAATGTCACTCTCGGCTAGTCGTCCGAGGTACCACGGCGCGCCGAAAGCAGTCGCGAGGCCTTCCACGATTTCGCCATCGACGAGGATCCGCTTGAGCGGGACGATCCCGCTAGAAATCAACTGCACCATGGAGAAGGTGTTCCCCGAATAGCCGAGGCACGGCGTCCACAGACGCCGCCGGCCGGAGGGAAGCTCTTCGGACACCACGGCTGCTGTGTGACCGGTGAGCACGCGCGCACGGCGTGGCAGGTGCCCGCCGGCCGCTATGTAGTCGTAGGTCTCGGTGCTCTGGGCGAGCGCGTGCGCATCGAAGTCATCCGTTTGCACGGTGACTTGCGAATCCTCTTCGAAGCCCTTGAATTCGGGAGTACTGCGGAAGTCGCAGACCTCGTTCGGGAGCAAGCCCGAGATGAACTCGGCCGCGTAGTTCTTCATTTCGATGCAGATACCGCTGCTACCTCGGACCAAAGCGTCACCCGCGAGGTCGCCGTGGCTTTTGCCGACGTCGAGGCTTGCCACCCCCCAAGCGCCGGTGTGTGCGTAATAGTTCGTCGGATAGACGCCCAGCGGACGCCAGGCCCATTGCAGAATCTCGACCTGCATGCCTGCGATACCCATCGTGTGAGCGTTGCCGGCGGCATCGATCTGCGGTCCGTAGCCGTAGTGCATCGGCTGCTTTTTTTCGAATGCAGGATCTCGGTTCAAGATTTGCAGATCGACGGTGACGTTCACCGAGCCGAAGATCCAGCGGTCGACGACCCCCAGGACGCGCACGACGGCTGTCCCGACTTCGTAGGCCACTTCGACCACGAACTCGATGGAGTCGACCAAGGCGCTGACCGGGTCGCTGCTCCCGAGCAACTCTTCGCTCAGCGCCTCCTTGGGCGGCATGTCGCGCAAGTTCATGTAGTAGAAGCCCGACTCCTTCAGCGGCCCGTAGCGTAACGAGCCGTTGGGGTGAACGGCCGATGCTGGTGCTTGACGCAGCACGATGGCCTGAAAGAGAACCCGCTGCTCCGCCGGAATGTCGGGGTGTGATGTCGCCGCACGAATGCGATTGTAAGTGCGACCTGGGATGACGGCGTAAACGAACTGGCCCACACCGTCTCCACCGTGCTCGAACGAGCCGCACTTGCCCTCGTACGAGCGGAGCTCATCGACAAACACCGGCTTGGCTTGGTGGTGGATGAAGAAACGCTTGAGCAGCTTTCGCTCTTCTTCGTTGCGGATGTAGATGTTGGCGTAAGAAAGCGCCGGATTCCCTTCCGGGTCTGTTTCGGCTAGCGCGTGCGTGTTCGCCCACGAAAAGCTCGAGGCCATCTCAATCGATTGCTCGGGGGTGATGAGCGGCTCGAGCCTGCCGCTGCAGGTGCCCTTGCCTAGCGCGAGCTCGGCCGAAGTAGCCCCGCTCGGGTGCTCTGAGTCGCCGTTGATGGTGAGTGTAAAGTCGGTGCCCTGCGCTTCGTCACCGACGCCCAGGCCGTTGCTGCACGATTCGAAGAGCCCGTGCACACTTTCGAGGACGTCGTGCGGCACCTGCGCCGTGTGCACCTTCCGACGCTGAAGGCATCTACCCGGCGAAACTACGAGCAACGACTCACTCTGTACATCGAGCCGTTCTTTCGGGAGCACATCCTCGACGAGCTCGAGGCAACGATTCCCGAGTTTGCTGCAATGCTCGCGGCCGACGGGCTCGCGTTGTCGACCCGGCGCGGGGTGTTGATCACCCTGAGGAGCCTGATCCGCCGGGCGGTGGACGTCGGGATGCTGGCAAGCATGCCGAAGTTCCCCAAGTTCCCGAAGGTGGGCCGAAAGGGTGGTGCGCCGCTGCTTTTGCAGGAGGTGGAGCGGCTGCTTTCAGTCGTGCCGGCCAGCACGGCGGCTGCCTTCGGGTTGGCTGCCTTCGCTGGGCTCCGCGGCGGAGAGGTCAGGGCGCTGCGCTGGAGCGACGTCGACCTGCGGAGCAACCGGATCACGGTCCGGCGCTCGGTGTCTTACGGCGTGGAGAGCACGCCGAAGAGCGGCCAGGCGCGCGTCGTCCCCATCGCGCCGGCCCTGCGTGTGCTGCTAGACACGCTGGCACAGCGGCGCCGCAAGAGCGGGCCCTGGGACACCGTGTGTCTGACCGAGCTCGGGAAGCCGTGGGGCCAGACCGGGCTGAACCAGAGCTTCAGCCGCGCCACGAAGCGCGCCGGCCTCGACCGCGGCTGGTCGTTCCACGACCTACGCCGCTTCTGCGGCACGCAGCTCGAACGCATGGGCGTCCGGCTCACCGTGATTCGAGACATCCTCGGGCACGCTGAAGCCACCACGACCGAGCGCTACCTGGGCACCACGCCGGGCGAGCAGGAGGCCGCGATGGAGCGGGCGTTTGCGTTGCCCGGGGCAATGGCGGGGAAACAGCCCGCCAATGACACCGGGAGCACTGGCTAGACCTCGGCGAAAAACCAAGCTGTCCTGCCGCGTTACGTAATTTGAGCTTGTCGATCCATGCGCCTGTTCGTAAAGCGCAGGTCGCAGGTTCAAATCCGGCAATCGGCTCCAAAGTTGTGACGGCGCGCCAGCGTCGAGACCGCGAAGAACAAAGCGAACACCGGCCGCTGCCAGCGCGCGTTCAGTGTGCCCGATCTGCTGTCGTCGTGGACTGAACGTCACATGGTGCATTCGGGATCCAGGCAAGTGGGACACGGCGCGAGGTAATCCGCTAACGGGTTCGCTACGCCGCCGGAGCCTCCGGACGAGCTGCCGCTGGCGCCGCCTCTTTGGCTGCCGGCGGAGCCTGCGATGGTGCGGGTGTCGGAGTTGTCGTCGCTATCCGCCTTATCAACGCAGGCGAAGGCGAGGAGTGAGCAAGTGAGCAAGATGAGTGAAGAGGAGACGCGCCTGTGACCCCTTCCGGCGCTCCGAGACCCAACCTCTTCAGTTTAGGTCGCGGAGCGGGGGCGCGCTACTCGGGGGCCTGACGGCGCGACGGCGAGCGAGCCTGGCTTAGCTCAGAGTGGCTGCACGTCCGTGACGTCTATCAAGAGCCATTGGCCGGAGTGCTCGGCGGGCTTACCAAGGCCGGGCTGGAACAAGGTGGTGGGGAGGGGATCGACTTGGCTGATGTCCACCGTGCGTGCTTTGGGAGCGCAGGGGGCGCCGCCGGTGGCGCCGCAGTTCTTGATCTGGCGGCAGTTGCGATCCAGCAGGCGGACTTGGACGCGGCCACCGCCCACGATGGGGATCGTGCGCTCGTAGTTGAGCACGTAGGTGTAGTGGCCTTCCATGGTGTCGGAGTTCACGTAGTAAACGCCGACTTCTTGGTCGAGCTCGTTGAAGACGTGAAGCTCGTAGCTGCTGTAGTCCGTGGCGGCGAAGGCTTGGCCGGGCACACCGATGAACCAGGGGGGCGGCGTGGCGCCCGTGTTCAGGTTTTGCGGGCGGAGCGCGCCGGATTCCCGCTGGCCCGCGTTGCCGTAGTTCCTCGGGTCCACGATGCCGTAGAAGTGCAGCGTGGCCGCGTAGCTTTGGCCGGGCGTGCCTGCGATGGGGTGGTCCAGCACGATGTTGAGCTGGCCGTTTTGGCACTCCACGATCGTTTCATCGACGACGCCTTGGATCCTGCAGTCGTCCGTGGGGGGAGAGTCCGCGCAGGGCGTTTGGAGCAAGCGGCCGTCGAGGTTGCCGACGATCTCGACGCCGCCGGCCGAGACGCTCGTGTCCTCCACTTGGATGCCGAGCGTGAGATCACCATCGCCCATGCCGACCGTGACGCCATCCGTGCGAAAGCCGTACGTCACGCTGGTGCTGTGCTCGCTGGCGATCGCAAAGCTCAATGGGTTGGCCGTGAGCAGCTCCGCGTTGACGGTCTGAAAGCCGGACGGGAGCTCCTTCTCGAGCCGCCAGCCGCTCTGCAGCTCGATGGTGTAGTCACCGGCTTGAAGTGAGCGAGAGATGGCGGGCGCATCCGGCTCTTCTTCCGTGGAGAGCGTGAGCGTTTGCGGTCCAGAGATGGAGAAGATGCCGTCGCGCAAACGGTAGCCGACGCCGTTCACGTCGCTGCGCAGACGCATCGACAGCTCCCCGACCTGGGGCGTCTCGCGACTCTCGCCGCTGCACCCCGCTAGTAGTGTCGTAGAAATGGCAAAGAGCCCCAGCCGTGACCAGCGATATCCCATTGGGTTCCTCCCAGGCGGAGCGTGATTGCCCCCGTGCGTTGGTGCCTGCTGGGCGCGCGAACCTTCCCGCTTGGAGCGTCGAAGGGCGAGCGTCGACGTGAGCAGCGCAGCCAGGCTCGTGACCGGATGAGAAAGACGGTGAACGAACCGGCGCGGAGTGGCACCCGGCGCGCCGGTGCGTCCGGTTGCGCAGTCACTCGGAAGAAGTGCAGCGCCGGCACACGACAATGCGATCGCCTCTCCTCAATTCCGGTCGATCGCCCTGCGTCGATGTGCCAAGGATCGTCCGGTGGCAAAGCTCTGGACTTTAGGCGCGAGCGTATCGGGCCTCTGCCTGTTGGTGCTCGCAAGCAGCTGTAGCGCTGGTGGCGACGGCTCGACCGGCGTCAACAACAACCCTGGCGCGGCGGGCTCGAGCTCCGCTGGAAAGGGGCCGATTCTCGGCGGTGGAAACGGTCCCATCCTCGGCACGGGGGGCACCGGCATGGAGGCCCCGCCCAACTGCGGCGACGGGAACCTCACCGACGACGAAGCCTGTGATGACGGCAACAAGGTCTCGGGCGACGGTTGCAGCGAGACGTGCTTGCAGGTCGAGCGTGGCTTCAGCTGCTCCATCCCCGGCATGCCGTGTCGCGAGATCGCGCGCTGCGGAGATGGCGTGGTCGCGTCGAGCGAGGGTTGCGATGACGGCAACACCACGCCCGACGATGGTTGCTCGGAGCGCTGCAAGGTCGAGCTGGGTAAGAAGTGTGAGGGCTCGCCCAGCGTGTGCACGGACGCCATCTGCGGCAACGGGATCGTGGAAGGCGCGGAGAGCTGCGACGACGGCAACACGACCCCGTTCGACGGCTGCTCCGCACTGTGCCTGCGCGAGCCCAACTGTGAGGGTGAATCCTGCACGTCGGAGTGTGGCGACGGCATCGTCATCAATGAGGAATGCGATGACGGCAACAACCTAGACGGCGACGGCTGCTCTAAGGAATGCAAGAAGGAGCCCGGCTTCGATTGCGTGCAGGAGCCGCGCTGCGAAAAGGTCGGCGGCCAATGCGTGCTGCGCGTGCCCGCTATTTTCCGTGATTTTGGCGAGTCCCACCCGGACTTCGGCGGCGGGAATCAGTGCGGCATCAAGGAGGGGGACCCCATCGTTCCCGGTATCGCCGCGGCCATGTTGGATAACGAGGGGCGCCCCGTGCTCGGCACGGCGCCGGCTTCGGCGTGCATCCAATCGAAGGATAGCTTCGCCACCTGGTTCCGTGACACGGATCAGTCCGTTCGGGTCGTCGGTACGGTAGACCTTTTCGACAACGAGAACGGCGGCTACGTGAATCGCTTCGGCGCCAACGGCGAGAAGCGGGTCGTGTACGTCCCGCCGGCCATGGGCATGGGCTCCGAGCAGGTCGTGACTGGCGCGACGAGTCAGGC
>JAEYOT010000204.1 GCA_023411445.1 Pseudomonadota bacterium | reverse complement strand
CGACAGGCGCAGAGCCTGCTGCTGGCGGCTCGTCGCCCGCGACAGCCTCAGCCGCTACGTCGCTCACGGCTATGGAGGAGGGCTCGACTCTGCTCGTCTCCGCTGCGGCCACCTCGACTGATTGGTGGGCGGAGACGAAGCGCGTCCCACGAAACGCCGGCCCTCGCACCGCGACGGTGCCCTCGCTCACGCTCACGCGCAGCGGCTTGTCGCGGCTCGAAGCCCAATCCACCACGAACACCGTGCCAATGGCCTCCACCTCATAAGGACCGGCCACGACGCGCCAGCTGGCGCCCTCGTGCTGACGGACCCGCAGCCTGACCGCGCCGCGAGACAGGTGGACGAGCCCGCCCTTGGCCCCGACGAACTGAACGCGCGCGCTGGACTCGCTCTCCAAACGCACGGACGAGCCATCTTCGAAGTGCCGCTCCTCCGCCACGCCCTGGGTCGTGGACACCCATTCGCCCGCCGGGACGGCGCTGGCGCTCGCGTATTCGGCGTGCTGCTCACCCAGCTTGAACGCTACACCCGCTGAAACGACCGCGAACAACGCGGCAGCGGCCAGCGCGACCTGCAAGTGCAGCACGTTGCGCCCGCTCCGCCTCGCGCGCTCCCGCAGGGTGGCGCGCACGCGCTGCTCGAGTCGGTTGATGTTGAGCGGCGGCGCTGTGTCTAGCGTCTGCCTGTACTCTTTCAGCAGCCGCGCTACAGGGGCATCCGCGCTAGCCCTCGTCGCTTCACCCAGCCAGTTGCGCAGGGTCGCTGAGCGCTCCGCGAGCTTGAGCAGCCGGCGCTCCCCGCGGCGCAGGCTACGCCCAAACGCGCTGCTCGAGATGCCCATGACCTGGGAGGCGCGCTCCGCCGTGAGCCCCTCGACGCGGTGGAGCAAGACGGCGATCTTGTCTTCAGGGCGGAGCTGGCTCAGCGAGCGGTGGAGCGCTCGAAAGGTGTCGAGGGTCTGCGCGCTGGCGGGTAGCTCGGGCGTGGCCGGACGCGGGCCTGCGAGCGACAACCAGCGTCGCTGCCGCCGCAGCAAGCGTTCGGCCGTGCTGACGGCGATGCCGGTCACCCAGCTGGGCAGCTCCGCTGGCTGTTGCAGCTCGTCGATCGCCTCGAGCGCTTCGACGAGCACGTCGTGCACCAGGTTTTCCAGATCATCGCTGGGGCCGAGCAAGCGTTGCAGGGCGGGTGCGACGCGTCCGGCGTACAGCTCGAGAAAGCGACGAGTGACGGCTGGGTCCGAACGACGGAGCCCCTCCACCATCGCGACCGCGAACAGGCGCTGCGCCTCTTCTGCGCTCGGCTCGAGCGAGCCAGCCTTGGCTAGGCGCAGCGTACTGGTGTTGGTGCTCTGAGCTGGCAACGCCCCGAATACTAGGGCAGCGCAAACCACAGAGAGACAATTTTCGCGGGTCATGCCGCAGATCCGCGCGCCTAGCGTGACACTTACTACCATGGTAGCGTTCCTTATCGGAGGTCATGGGATGCGTAGCCCGCTCTTGCTCGCCATTTTGTCTGCCCTCGGCGCGTGCAGCGAGACATACGAGGGCACGGCTTGCCTACCGGAGACCGTGACCGAAGACGCGACGTGCCCTCAGCGCGATGAGGTGCCGCGTGACCGCCTGCAGATCGTCAGTCATTGCGGGGACATCGAGGTGGACCGCGTGCTGAGCGACGGCAAGCCCCAGCAAGCAGGGCAAGCCGGCGGCATCCAGTGTTGCTACCGCGTCGAGATTGTCGACCACGAGCCGAACGCAAAATGCGAAATCGGTCGACCGTACTTCGAAGCCGGCGTGGCGACGCAGGCTGCGCTGCGCGCGGAGCAGCTCGGCTCGGCGCGCGCCAGGGCGTGGGCTGAAGCGGGCCAGGCGGAGCACGCCTCGGTCGCGGCCTTTGCACGGCTGGCGCTGCAGCTGATGGCGCACGCCGCGCCCACGGAGCTGCTGCGGCGCGTGCAGCAGGCCGGGCTCGACGAGGTCGGTCACGCAGAGCTGTGCTGGCGCTTGGCCGAGCGCTTCGGTGCGCGTCGCATCGAGCCGTCAGCGTTCCCGTTCGCTGGCGCCATCGCTCTGGGGGATAGCTTGGCGGAGGTAGCGGCTGCGGCCGCGCGCGAGGGCTGCCTGACGGAGACGCTAGGAGCGCACGTAGCGAGCGCCGCAGCAGAGCTCGCCTCCGAGCCCGATGTGAAAGCGGCGCTCACCACCATCGCGACCGAGGAGAGCGCTCACGCCGTCACTTCCTACTTGGTCGTGGCCTGGGCGCTCCAGGTCGGCGGCGCCCACGTGGAGCGCGCGGTGCGCGCCGCGCTGGCGGAGCCCTTCGAATTGCCGAGCTTCGCCGAGCTCTCGCTGCGCAGCGGGGTGGAGCAGAGCGCCCTGGCTGCTGCCGCCACGAGCGGCCTGCGCCAGGTGGTCGAGCCGGCCATCGAGCAGCTGCTCGCGGGCGTGCGAGCCGCGGCGTGAGCTCACTGCGATAGGTACTTGATCTGAACGAACGGCGCGAGCACGCCGGAGATGGTCTGCAAGGTGGGCAGCAGTTGCGCCAGCACCTGGTTCCAGCTCGTGACCCAGGTGGGCGGTACGTAGATCACGTCGCCAGGGCTGAGCGGAAAATCTGCGGCTTCGCCCCGGAGCAAGCGCTCCGCGTCCACCACGAACAGCTCGCCCCGATCGGCCTCGCTTCGGATCACGTACGTCTCCGAGAGCTTGCCCTGCACTTGCTCGGTGGTGCCGAAGCCGACCTGCGCCAAGGCTTGGAGCAGGGTGAGCTGCCCGTTGACGAACGAGACGGTGCCGCCGCGCGGATTGCTGCCGGAGGCGCCGCCGAACACGTAGGCCCGTTCGCTGGTGTTGTCCGGCACCACGATCACGTCGCCGGAGCGCAGGCGCAGGTTCTGACTCAAGTCTCCTTGCCGGACCAAGCGCAGGAAGTTGACGGGTAGGCGTTTGCCGGCGCGCGCCACGTAGGCGCGGCTGAGGCTCGCCTTCTCCAGCTCCACGCTGCCGCCGAGCGAGAGCGCCTCCAGCAGCCGCAGCGGCCGATCGCTGTACTTCAAGCCGGGCTGCGTGAACTCGCCGAGCAAGTAGTAGCGAATGCTGCCGGTGAACACGACCTGCACGGTGACCTTCGGCTCCTTGACATACGGAGCGAGCTCCCCCTCGAGGAAGGTGCGAAGCTGCGCGCTGGTCTTGCCGGCCACTTGCACGGTGCCGATCAGCGGGAACTGAATGGTCCCGTCGTTGTCGATGGCGAGACCGGACAGGCGGCTGCGATCCGCCGTCAGCGAGCTGGCACCCGCATAGGGCGCGATCGATAGCTCGGGGTGCCCGTAGACCGCGACCAGCAGCGTGTCGCCCGGGCCGACGCGGTAAGCGTCGCCGTCGCGCTCGCCCAAGATCTCTTCGAGCAGCTGGCGATCCAGCACCTCTTGATGGTGCTGCTTGATGGGCGACGGCAGCGATTTAGCGACGACGGCCGGGCGGCTGCCGCAGCCGGCGACGCACAGCAGCGTGACGAGCCAGACGTTGCGAAGGAGGAGAGTGAGCAGCAAGCGCATCATGGCGGGGGATCAGGCAGCGTACGAGGCCTCGAGCCCGAGCCGCTCGATGGTGAAGGGCAGGTCCAACGCCGGCTTGGCGCTGGGCACGTCCAGCTCCCAGCGGGTCGCGCCGTCCGCCATTTCCTCGATCAGTCGGAAGCCGAGCGCGCGGTAGTGATCGCGCACCAGCGCGTTCTTGGCGGTGGGCAGGTAGCTGCCGAGCAGCTTGCGGATGCCGCGCGCTTGCGCTTCCCGGATCAGCTCGGTGAGCAGTGCGGCTTCCACCTTGCGGCCCAGCACTCGGCAGCTCATGAGCCAGGTGTCGATGTCCCAGCTCTCGCCGATCCGTCGGCAGATCAGCACGCTTATCATGCCGTTATCCCCGAGCGCGTCCTTCAAGCGCACTTGCAGCGTGAAGGCGTCCGGTTCTTGCTCGATGCGGGAGATGTCCGCCTCGGTGTAGCGGCGCGTCGTGAGGTTGAACTGATTACTCTTGTTGATCAGCTGGGCGATGCGCGCGCGCCCAGCCGCGTCGAACGGCTTCAAAGTCATCAGCATGTCCAGCGACGCCAGGTAGGCGTCGATGTCCCCGGCTTGCTGCTGCAAGGCGACGCGGCGCGCGTTGGCTTGGTACTGCTCGGCGCGCTCGCGATCTTCTTGCGAGAACGTCACGGCTTCGAAATAGCCCGCCGCAAGGAGCGTGCGCGCGTACAGCGCCGGATCTGTTGGCAGCTCCGGCACGGCCACCTGCGGCAGGAGCCGACGCACCAAGTCCCGCTCCACGGGGTTGTCGTCCAAGAACACCATGGCGTCGAGCCCGAGCGACAGCTCCTGGGCGATGGCCTGGATGTTACTGGCCTTGTCCTTCCAGTTGGCTTGGAACACGGCCAGGTGCTGCTCGCGCAGCAGCATGTCTGGATGCTCTCGGAACGGCAGGCGCGCGATCGCGTCGTCGTTTTTGGAAGAGACGGCCAGCACCACGCCGCGCTCGCGCAGCATCAGCGCAGCGCGTTGCACGTGCAGGTGCGCCTCGCCCGTGGCGTTGCCCTGACCGAGCGCGATGCCGTCCAGGCCGTCGTCGCCGATGACGCCGCCCCACACAGTGTTGTCCAGATCCAAGATCAGGCACTTCTTGCTCTTGCCGCGCAGCGCGGCCAGCAGCCGGCCGACGTGGTCGGCGTACAGCGGCACGAAGGCGCTGGCGAACGGCAGCTTGGCCAGGTTCCACAGCGTGTCGTCGTGCCAATCGGCGAGCCCGACCAGCTCCGCGAGGTGTGCCACGTCCAAGAGCAGGTGCTGACTGTCTGCCAGGCTCTCGCTCAAGCGGCGGTTGTAGTCTTCGGTCAGGCGGCGGAGCGTGCCGGGGAGCAAGTAGTCCAAGCTGCCGAAGCTGCTCTCGGCCGGGCGCGCGAGCGTCTGCAGAATGCAGAGCGGAGTGCCACGACGCTCGAGCGCTTGGCGCACGTTCGTGAGGTAGGCGAGCGCCTCGCTGACGGCGCGCTCAGCGCCTGCGCGATCGCCCAAAGGCGCGCTCAGCGGCAGCCCGCGATGGTCGACGGCGAGCAGCACGGCGTCGCACTTCGCGCGGTTCAAGGCCGAGTCCGGATCCAGCGCGCTCTGTATCACCTGGCCGTACTCAGCCTCCACGCAGCTGAGCGCGATGCCGTGACGCGCCGCGCTCGCGACCAGCGCCGGCACGAGCAGGTGGGTGGTCGCGTTGCTCACGATGCCCAGCCGAAAGGGCGTGAGCGGAGCTAGCGAGGCGCCGGCTGCGCGCGCACGCTCGAGCGCCTTGGCCAGCTTGTTGAGCTGATTGTCGTCGAGGGCGTGGCTCGCCAAGTACTGCGCGGCGCGTCCGAGCTCCGCGTCATCGGCGCGGAGCGCCTTGCAGCGAGCTGCAAAGTCACTCGGGGCCTGCGGTAGCCACCTGAGGCCGGAAAAGAGCTGTTGAGTCATGGTATAATCGCCTGATCGAGGATGAGCGCCGCGATGGCCTCGGGCGTTTGGAACGGTGCCCGCTCGCGCTGCAGCGCTAGGAAGCGCGCGTCGAACGCGTCCAGCATGCGTGTCTCCGTGTAGCTGGGGCTCACGCTGCGCACGTGGAGCCACGGGTAGTCGGCGGCAAGCAGCCCGAGCATGCCGGCCATGGCGTGCTTGGCGATCACGTAGGCACCCATGCCCGACGCGACACCCGAGCTGCCGTCACCCATGGCGCGAGACAACACCCCGACCACGCTGCCGCGCTTGTGCTTGCGGAAGCAACGCCGCACGAGCTCGGCCAGCAGCCGCTGCGGACCCAGCACGTTGACCTCCAGCTGCTCCAGCAGCTCCTGACGCGAGAGCTTGCCGAACGGCGCGAGCGCAGGTGGCGGTGAGCCTGCCAGGATCACGCCGGCGAGGCGCGGGGCTCGCTCGAGCTCGCTGGCGGCTGCCACGATTTCGGCCTCATCACGCAGGTCCAGCCGCAAAGCCATGCCGGCGCAGCGAGCCGCGATCACCTCTGCCGCAGCGCGACCCGTGCGATAGCCGACGATCGGCAAGTAGCCGCGCTCGGCCAAGGCCCGGCACACGGCAGCGCCGATGCCGCCGCTGCCGCCGGAGACCAAGAACCAAGGGCGCTCCGCCTCGCCCGCGCCGTCAGCTGCTGGCAACGACCACCTCCGCGCGACCCTTGGCCAAGAGCTTTCCGGAGCGTCGCAGCATCAAGCCCAGCTCGAGCAAGCCCGTCGCCGGCGAGTAGCTCTTTACCGTGGCTTCGAGCTGGGCGACCTGATCGAGGTAGAGCGGGCTCCGAAAATCCAGCGTAACGCTGACCCAGACGCCGTCACGGCCGGGCAGCTGCATGCCGAGCAGACGCGAGACCTTGGCCAAGAGCAGCGCGCCGTACACCACGCGCCCCTCGAAGCCCTTGCCGCGCGCGAAGCGCTCGTCGGTGTGGAGCGGGTTGTAGTCGCCGGAGAGCTCGGCAAACTGCCGCATCTGTGCGTCGTCCACGCTGAAGTCGATGCGAGCGCAAGCCCCTTCCGTGTAGTCGAGCGGGGCGAGCTTCAGGGCAGCTTCGGCCATGCTCAGCGCCCCGCCCGTGCTTCGATCAAAGTCACGAGCTCGCCTACGTTCTTGAGCTCGCCTACCTCGGCCGCGGAGAACTTCATGCCGAACTTCTTCTCCACCGCGACGACCAGTCGAATGTGCGCCAGGCTATCCCATTCGTCGACGTCATCGGCCGTGAGCTCGGGCGTGACGACGATGCTGTCGTCGTCGAAGACGTCGTGAAATACCTGAGTCAATTTCTGGTAGCTGCTTGTCGTTTCCATGTTGCTTGCTCGGTTGAGGGTCCGTCAGTGGCTGCGACGGCGTCCGTCGCGTTGAGTCGTGCGACGCTGGTGGCGACCCGCGCCGCCCACGCGGGGCTCACGCGCGGCTTGGGGTGCACCTCGTCCGAAAAGTCGTCATCGGCGGCGCCCGTCAGGCGCGCCACTCCGACGCCAGGCAGC
>JAEYOT010000181.1 GCA_023411445.1 Pseudomonadota bacterium | reverse complement strand
ACGTCCGGCAGCGTCCCGGCCTGCAGCTCACCGGTCGAGAGATCGTAGAGCGCGACGCCCACCACGCCGCTCGTCACCTCGAGCCCGCACAGGTAGTTGTTGGCGCCGGCGCTCAGCTGCTCCGTGTCCGTCACCAAGCCGGGCGTGATCACGCGCACGACCTCGCGCGGAACGATGCCCTTCACCTTCGACGGATCGGCCATCTGCTCGCAGATCGCGACTTGATGGCCGAGCTCGAGCATGCGCGCGATGTAGCCGTGCGCTGCGTGGTGCGGCACGCCGGCCATCGGGATCTCGTCCGGCTTGCCGCGGTTGCGGCTGGTCAGCGTGAGATCCAGCACTTTGGACACCAGCACGGCGTCATCGCCGAACATCTCGTAGAAGTCCCCCAGGCGGAAGAACACGACCGCGTTGGGGTAAGCACGCTTCGCCGCCGCGTGCTGCTGCATCACCGGCGTCATCGCAGCGGCCACGGCCAGTACCTCAGTAGAACGGCGACGGCTTGGCCACCTCGAACGTGTCCAAGCTGAACAGCGACAACCCCAAGCTGGAACCGTCGACCACGGCGAGCACCTCGGGCTGACGCAAGAACTGGATCGACTGCGGCGACACGGCGCCAGAGATCCCGGACAGGCTCATGACCAGCGGGCTGTAGCCGCCCGTGGTTTGCCAGCGGAACACGGCGTCGCGCACCGATTCACGCCGGCCGCGATACAGAGCGAAGCGCTCGGTCAGGCCGTTGAAGATGCACTCCGAGCCTCTCTTGCCGGGCTGCACGCCGTCCTTCTCCTCGTCTCCTGCCGGCCCTTGATCGAACACGCAGGCCACCTCGCCTTCCAGCGCGCAGCCCACGCGCTGCTGGAACGAGGCAGCGTCCGGCTCGGCGTCGCCCAGCGGCTCCTTGCAGTTTTCGGCGACGCTGGCGATCTCGAACACGCGGCCCTTGGCCCACTTGCGTAGCGGGTTGCAGCTGCGGACGCAGGCGCGCTCGGCGCCGCTCTCCACCACGTCGTGCTGAAAGCCGCTCGACGCGTGCGTGAGCGCCCAGTGCTTGCCGGTCCGCAGCCGGTACTTGAGAGCCGCCGGGAAGCACTCCGCCGCCAGCGCCACCGTGGCGTCCTCGTCCGGTCCGCGACGCTCGAGCACCAGGTGATCGCCGAACGCCTGCCGAATGGTGAAGTCGCGGTTCAAGCTCAACGTCTCGGCGTCGTGCGGCCCGAAGACGCGCACGCACTCGGCGCGGTCGTGATTTCTCCAGTAGGAGTCGTCCTCCGGCAACAGCTCGGAGATCACTTGCACGAAATCCGCGTGGCGCTCGCCGAAGGCGGCGGCGTCCTCCTCCTCCAGACCCAGCTCGGTCTGAGCGTAGTCCGTCATGGTGGCGACGTCATACGTGCCGGCGGCGCAGAACGAGAGCGAGCGATCGCGCAGCGTCCCGTCGGCGTTCAGGAAGCCAGCGCTGCGATCGCCAGCGTAAGACCCCTCGTACGTGACCGACACCGTGTCCTCCGCGGCGTACGCGCGCGGCTGAAGCGGGGGCAACACCAGCGAGTTGAGGCTTTGCAGCTGCTCGGACTCGCGGCTGTTCGGGTCGATCGGCAGGGCCTCACCGACACCTCGCGCCGTGGAGTAGCGCTGCGAGCCGACGAACACTTCGGCTTCCTCGCCGCCCTCGTACCTGACCGCCAGCAGGCGCGGGCGATCTTGCGGTGCGCCAGCGGCCACGGAAGGCGGCAGGCTGAGCTGCGGAAAGCCGCGCAAGGCGGGCGCTCGCACGCCATAGTCCGTGCTGGCCACGGCCAGGCGCGCGCTGCGCAAGCGGTGCGGCTCCACCACACGGCAGCTCACCTCGTCCGTCACGGTGCGGACGCCGTTGAGCTCGAAGCTGTCGAAGGCGTCGTCCACGCAGCCGCGAAAGTCCTCGATCGTGCTCTTGTTGCCGGCGCGCGGCCGGCGACAAGGAGCGTCGAAATCCTCCACGTCCACCACGCCGATCGAGCCGTCCGTCATCAGCAAGAAGCCGAACAGACCGCGCAATAGGCCTGGGCGTGCCCCGAGCGTGTAGTCACTGTTCGGGCGCGCACGCCCGCCGGGCTCACGGAAGCCAACGCGCGGGCTGGGATCGCAGTAGGTGCCGAACTCCGCAACGCCGGTGTTGTCGTCCACGTACGGCAGGTCACGGTACGCGAAGGTGATGTCACGCACCGAGGCTCCCAGCGCCAGGCGATCGGGCTTCTCACGCGGCAGCTCCGGCGAGCCAGGGCGCACGATCGGGGTCGGATCCGTCGCGCCCGGGCTGACGTCGAACGCCATCACGCTCGCTCCGGGCTGATCCTCGGCGTCGATGGCGTAAAGGAAGCGCTTGCCAGACGGGGTGAGCGGGCTGACCGCCACCTTGCGCGTCGTGACGACGCGCTCCGGCTCGCGCAAAGACATCGGCAAGAGCGGCGACAGCTCTTGGATGCTGCACCCGTCGCTCGTATCCAGCACGTGGATCACCGGAGCGCTCTGATCTGCCACGTACAGGCGGTTCTCGCTCACGGCGAAGCCAGCCGGCTGAGGCGGGCGGCGCGCCGGCGGCGGCGCGGTCGGCGCCGGCACCTCGCTGCACGTGGTCTGCAGGTCCGCAGGCAACGACTGCGACACGCCAGCCGGCACGTCCGCCTGGAGCTCGATGGTGTACTCGATCTCGCAGTCGGGGAACGTACCGGGCGGCGTGTCGAGCAAGCGCTGCGCGTCCAGCACCGCCAGCTGCCCTCGATCGGGCAGCGAGACCACCAGCTTGCGGCGACCCACGGCGCCGTCTTCCTCCAGCAGGTTGGCCGGACACTCCGGATGCGGAGACAGCTCCTCCTCCTGCGCGGGGTTGCAGCTGGTCGCGGGATCGCTCACGGCGTCCACCACCACGGCGATCTCACCGGGCGTGGAGTCCAGGCGACAAGCCGCCCACGTGGTCAAGTCGCGCACGGCCTCGCCCTTGGCCACGTTCGGCGGGCTCATGCAGCTGGTGGGCAGCGCAAAGATGCCGTTCCTGCCCACGTCCGCCGTCGCCACGAAGCTGGCGAGACCACCTGGTGTGGAGGCGATCGAGACGGGGCGACCGCCCACTCGCAGGAAGCCGTAGCCCGGCGTGCTGGGATCGGTGTCCACCACCTTACCGCGCGTGAGATCCACCAAAGCGATCTCGTTCGTCACCGTCTGCGAAACGAGCGCCAGTAGGCTGAGCGCGTTTTCCGGCTGCGCGTCGTCGCTGCTGTCGCGGTCCGGGCACTCGCTGAGCGGACGCCCGTTGCCGTTCGCGTCACGGCAGATGAACGTCACGTCCTCGCTGCCTTGCAGCGAGCGGAGCTCCGCCACCACCTCTTGCTCCGAGCAGCCGAGCAGGCCGAAGAGCCCGGCCCAGAACACCAGCTGCGTCTTCACTTGGATGACCTCGGAGCCTTGGGTGAGCCCAGCATGCCGAGCATGGTGCCGTACGAGGCGGGGTGCGAAAGATCCAAGCTGAACACTCCGATGAACGAATCCGTGAAATGCCCGACGTACAGCAGCCGGCGCTGCGTATCGACGGCCAGCGCGTGAGGTCCGCGCCCCGTCCAAATCTCGGCCTCGAAGCGCGAGCGTTGGGGGTCGTAGATGAAGATGCGGCGCGAGTCGAAGCACACGACGAAGACGCGCGTCTCCTCGTCGCCCGACGGCGTCAGGATGCGGCCCACCACCACGCGCGACGGCCCGACCGTGAGCGGCAAGCTGTCGAAGAAGTACGGGTACTCTTGCGGCGGGCGCGTGCGCCCGACCAACAAGCTGGCCGGTGAACGGTTGGCGACGTACACGTCCAGCGGCACCAGCGCGGCCTGCGCCAGGCAGGCTGCGTCCTCGCCGCAGCGCTGCTCGGCTTGCTTGCGCGCCGAAGCGTCCACGGCCAGCCCGCGCGAGTCGATACCGACCGAGTTGGCCTCGATGCTGACGCCGCCCGCGTCCACCAAGTAGGGACGCGCCGGCTCGGAGGCGGCGTCGCCAGAGAAGCGCACCAGCCGCACCTGCGCCGAGTTGCGGAAGGACAGCAAG
>JAEYOT010000179.1 GCA_023411445.1 Pseudomonadota bacterium | reverse complement strand
ATACTTTGGAGCGCCAGCCAAGGTCGAGGCGAAGGGCCAGCGCGAGCTGACTACGCGAAGTTCGGCCGCTCCGAGGTGTACGACGACTCCGCCGAAGCTTCAGACACGTCGACTCAGGCCAGGCTTCAGGACTTGAAGCACCAGGTGGAGGAAGGCGTGGCGGGCGCCAAGCGGGCCGCGAGTAGCACGGCACGAGCAGCGCGCGACAAGGTAGCCGATCTGGAGCGAGCGGCGCGCGACGGCGCCGAGCGAGCCAAGCGCGGCGCGGCTCGGTCGCTCGCGGACGAGCCCGTCGTGCTCGGCGCGGTGGCGCTAGGCGCGGGCATCGCCGTCGGCCTGGCTCTGCCGGCGACGGACAGTGAAGATCAGTGGCTCGGCCAGTACCGTGATCGCGTCCTCTCGGCGGCCAAAGATCGCGTGGGTCAAGCGCTGCGAGCCGGCGTCGAGTCGGAATGACGACCAGCGCGAGCCTGTGTCCGGACTGCGTCTGGGGCCGTGAAGCGCGAAGCGACTTCTGGGAAGACGCGCCGCGCTACCTGCCCGCGGTGCTGCTGCCGTTCGTGCTCGTGCTGTCGCTCTGTGCGTGGCTGGGACGAGCGCGGAGCGAACGATGAAATGGAAGGCTCCTCCCGTCGCGAGCGCTGGAGCGCTCTTGGGCTGCGGCCTAGGTGCGCTGCTCGACGGCATCGTCCTGCACGAGATCCTGCAGTGGCACAACCTGCTCTCGAACGTGACGCCGCCGACGGATTTGGTCACCACCAAGTACAACATGCTCTGGGATGGCGTGTTCCACCTCGTCGCTTGGCTCGTGACGGCGCTCGGCGTGGCGCAGCTGTGGCGCGCCACCCAGCGCTGGGGCGAGCGAGCCGGCGGGACGCGGGCCATGGTCGGCTCGGTGCTGGTGGGCTGGGGCGCCTTCAACCTGGTTGAGGGAGTCATCGATCATCACCTGCTCGAGCTCCACCACGTGCGGCCGGGACCCGGCGAGCTCGGGTGGGACGTGGGCTTCTTGCTGTCGGGCGTGCTGCTGGTGGCCATCGGCGCGCGCCTGCTCGCGCGCGATCGGCACGACTCGCCGGTTACCTCCGAGGCGCATGGCCACCGCTGAAGTTGGGCGTAGGAGCCTACCGCTGCAAGCCCAAGAGCTTCGCGCGGAGCTAGCGGCTGAGCAGCTCACGGTCGAAAGTGAGCTGTGCGAACCGCTCGCAGGACAAGGCCTGCGCTGTCTGGCTTGCGCTCATCGCTGCGTGCTGCCGCCCGGCGCAGCGGGCGCCTGCGGTGCGCGCAGGAACGATGCCGGCGTGCTGCGAGCGCCGTTTGGCTACGTGGCTCGCCGCTACGTGCGTGCGGTGGAGACGAACACGATCTTCCACCTGCTGCCGGGAGCGCTCTCGCTCACCTTCGGGATGTACGGCTGCGACTTGCGTTGCCCCTACTGTCACAACCACCGCGTGTCCCAAGCCCTGCGCGAGGACGGCGGTCCGGAGCACCCGACTCCGATCAGCGCGGAGGCGCTGGTCGCGGAAGCGCTCGCCGCTGGCTGTCGCGTGCTTTGTGCGGCCTACAACGAGCCGATGATCAGCGTGGAGTGGATGCGCGCCGTGTTTCGTGCGGCCAGGCAGCGGGGCCTGCGCACCGCCGTCGTCAGCGATGGGCACTCGACGCCCGAGGCGCTGTGCTACCTGCGCGAAGACGTAGACGTCTTTCGTGTCGACTTGAAGGCGGGAAGCGAGGCCGCGTACCGGCAGCTGGGCGGACGCATGCAGCCAGTGCTGGACACCATCGCGCTCGCCAAGCGTCTCGGGCTCTGGGTGGAAGTGGTCACGCTGGTCGTGCCAGGCCTCAATCAGGACGCCAAAACGCTGCAAGCCATCGGCGGTCAGCTGCGCGAGATCGACCGCGACATGCCCTGGCATTTGAACGGCTTCGTCCCCCGGTACCGCCTGCGCGGCGCGCCTGCCGCTGATCCGCTCCTCTTGATGATGGCGGCGGGTGCTGCGTACGTCCACGGCTCCCGCTTCGTGTACGTGGGCAACGTCCCGGCATGCGCCGAGCTCGCGCACACTCGTTGTCCCGAATGCCACCACGTGCTCGTGCAGCGTCACGACTACCGGACGGTGGCCACTGCGATCGTGGAGCCCAGCTGCCCGCGTTGTGCTGCGCCCCTGCCGGGCCTCTGGCATTGACGTGAAGCAGGCACGGTCCGTGCTCCCCCGGTGGCCATGGCCCATTCACCGGTGAGAGACCCAATCCCCGCTACCCGTGACGTAACGCCCGCCGACCGTGAGTCACCTAGCCCCGGCGTCGCCTCCGCTGAGGCACGCAAGGGGAGCTCCTGGGTTTGGTGGGGCATGCTCGTGGCCATCGTCGTCATCATTGGCACCGCCATCTTCGGTGCGGCTCAGCGTAACGACGATCGAGGCATTCGCGGACCTGCTGACCAAGGTACCCCGCGGGAGGAGAAGGTGCCTCCGTCGAGCCCAGCGGCACAGCCGTGAGCCGCGGAATCCGAGCGCTGGCGCCGCGCCACGAAGCTCAGAGAGCTTGCACGACGACGCCGGCAGCGGTGGACGAGTACAGGCGCTTGCAGTCAGCGCTCGGAGCGACGCCACGGCGCTGGCCGAGATCGACCGGGTCGTAGAACGGCGCGTCTGGGCGTGCCCGGAAAAGGGCGTGCGCGTGACCCGTCGCTTCGTCGAAGAAGAAGATCGCGCGCTGGTCGCTGGCGAGGCCGCTGATGAGCTTGTACTGTCCCTGCGCGCCGCCCAAGGTAAATTCGTCAATCTCGGTCCCGTCGCTGAAGGCGCCGTTCGCGAGCGTGGCCTGCTTGACCAGCGCGTAGCCAAAGTAACTGACGAAGTAGAGCGTGGTGCCGTCGTCAGACAGCACTGGCCAGGCAACGGAGCGGCCGGACATCGGCTTCTGTGCGTTGATCCTGGCGAAGCGCGTCTCGTCGGCGTCGGCGCTGAAAGCTTCACCGCGCGCGGCGCGAGACAGCTCTCCGAAGCCGGAGAAATCGTCGCGTGGCAGCACCAGCCGCAAGCCGTCGCCCGAGATGCTCGCGCCCTGAGTCACCGCGTAGCCTTCAGGAATGGGCACGGCCATGGCTGTAAAGGCGGCTTCGTCCGTGGCGCGATCCGCCACGTGCAGGGCGAGGGCGTCGTC
>JAEYOT010000143.1 GCA_023411445.1 Pseudomonadota bacterium | reverse complement strand
GGTCACGACTGACGCCGCCTTCGGCGCCGGCTTGCCCAGCTTCGGCGCTGGCTTGGCAGCCTTCGCCGTCGGCTTGACCGCCGTGGCTGACGGCTTGGTCACTGCGGGGCTCGGGCCAGCTTGGCTCGCTGCCTTGGCCGGAGCAGTGCGCGCGCGCGCGGTGGCCTTCGCTTGCTTGGCCCTGCTGGCTACGGTGCGCGCGGGAGATGCCTTCACTGCTGCCGCCCGATGATACATGCCGAAACGTCGCCGGCGACAAGCCTAGTTTCGCTACGCTGCCTGGAAAATGGCCAGAATCCGCGCGATCGCGCGGCAGGCTCGGATTTTTGGCCTGCCGGCCCCCGGGCGGAGGGCGCTCAGATGGTGTCCCAGGCGAACTTTTCGAGCTCGAAAGCGTTGTCCGCCAGCGACTTGATCGCCTCGTCTTCGTTGTCGTCGATCTCGGCCATCGTCGTCTTGATGCGGCGCCGCGCCTGACCGGCGAAGGTGGTGAGGATCTCGCGCTCCGCTGTGGCGCCCTCTTCACCCTTGCTGCGAATCGACGCGTCCACGCGCGACAGCACGCACGCGAGCACGAACAGGTCGATCATGATGTCCGCCAAGCGGCGCGTGGCGAACTGCTTCTCGATGATCTTGCGGCCGTGCTTGCGCAGGATGCGATCGGTCGCCGTCGCCAAGTCACGCGTGTGCTCCTCGAACATGGCAGCCACGCCGGTGAGCGAGGGGTGCAGCTTGGTGAAGGAGGTGCCCTCGCGCTTGATGCCGGTGGCCAGCGCGGCGCGTCGCAGCGCGGCCTCTGAGATGACACCGAAGCCCTTGATCGGGTCGTTGAATACGCCCTTCAGGCTATCGGAGAGCTCGCGCAGCTCCTGACCCACGTCGTTCATGGCGGTGAGCGCGATGAACAAGCGCAGCACATCGTTCGTGCCCTCGAAGATGCGGTTGATGCGGCTGTCACGCATCGCGCGCTCGTACGGGTACTCACACATGTAGCCGTTGCCGGCCGCGATCTGCAGGCCTTCATCCACGGAGCGCCACAGGCACTCGCTGGCGAACACCTTACTGATCGCCGCTTCCACCTGGTACTCCTTGAAGCCGCGATCCGTGAGGCTGGCCACCATCGTGACGACCGCTTCAGTGGCGTAGCAGTCCACCACCATCTGCCCGACCTTCTGCTTGATCAGGCCGAACTCGCTGATGGGCTTGCCGAACTGCACGCGCTGCTTGGCCTGCTGCGTGGCGAGGGCGATCACTCGCTTCATACCGCCCACGCTGCCGCCGCCGAGACCGGTGCGGCCGGCGTTCAAGATGTTCATGGCCACCTTGAAGCCCTTGCCCTCTTCGCCCAAGAGGTTGGCTGCGGGCACGCGCACGTTCTCCAGCGTGACGGTGGTCGTGGAGCTCGCGCGGATACCCATCTTCATCTCGTGCGGACCGGTAGTGACGCCCGGCATGTCCCGCGTGACGATGAACGCGGATAGCTTGCCGCGCTCATCCGCTCCGCCCGTCTTGGCGAAGACGGTGAAGAAGTCCGCGATGCCACCGTTGGTGATCCAAATCTTGCTGCCGTTCAGCACCCAGTCATCGCCGTCCTTCACGGCGGTGGTCTTGATCGAGGCCGCGTCCGAGCCGGAGCCCGGCTCCGTGAGACAGAACGCCGCGATCATCTCGCCGGTGGCGAGCTTGGGATAGAAGCGCGCCTTCTGCTCGTCCGTGCCGAAGAGCAGCAAGCCGCGCATGCCGATCGAGCTGTGCGCACCGACCGTGACCGCCACCGACGCATCGAAGCGCCCGATCTCCTGCAGAGCGCGCGAGTAGGCGCCAGCGCCGAAGCCCATGCCGCCGTCCGCCTCCGGCACCACGAGGCCGAAAAGCCCGAACGCTTTGAGCTCTTCGATGAACTCGGGGGGCAGCTCCGCCTTCTCGTCCCAGGAGCGAAAGTCCTTCTCGTGCGAGCCCATCAGCTGAGCGACGGACGCCACCACGGTCTGCAGCGTTTCCCGCTCCGACTCGGACAGCGAGGGGAAGGGGAGGATCACGTCCTCTTCGATCTGACCCATGCAGAGTGACCGCATGAAGCTCACCGTTTTCTTCTCCACGACTGCCTCCTTGAACGGACTAAAACCTAGGTACACTATGCGTGCCGCGCCGCGTCGCGGCAAGCCATGGAACCTTCGATCCTCGCCCCTCCTCGCACTAAGCCACACCTGTCGGTCGCCAAGCTGACTCGTTATTTCTACGTGGCTTGCCTGTCGGAGGAGCTGAAGACGGGGCCGCTAGCGCGCGTGGTAGCGGGCGTGCCGCTCGCGCTCTTTCGGTCGAACGGCCGTGCCGCAGCGCTGGTCGATCGCTGCCCGCATCGCAACGTGCCGCTTTCGCTCGGTCGCGTGCTTGGCGATGGTCGCCTGGAGTGCGCGTACCACGGCTGGCAGTTCGACTGCGAAGGCGTGTGCCGGAAGATCCCCGGGCTCGTAGATGAGTCCGTCGCGCGGGAGCGACGCGCCGAGAGCTGCGAAGTCCGCGAGCAGGACGGCCTGGTGTGGGTCTGCCCCGAGCCGGGCGTGACGCCGGAGACGCCGCCTTTCAGCCTGCCGTCGTTCTCGACGGACTACGCGCGCATCGTGCGAGTGGTCGAGGCGGAGGGCACCCTACACGCCACGCTCGAAAACGCGCTGGACGTGCCGCACACCGCGTTTTTGCACCGGGGCCTGTTCCGCGGTGGGAAAAAGAACCCTATCCGCGCCGTGGTGCGCCGCTCGCCGGATCGCGTGGAGACCGAGTACTTGGGCGAGCCGCGCCCGAGCGGCTTGGCCGGGCGGATCCTTTCGCCGAGCAGTCGGGGCCGCGGCTCTGACGGACAGGAGAGCGGCACCATCCAGCATTGGGACCGCTTCGTGCTGCCGTCCGTGGCGCAAGTGGAGTATCGGCTCGGTGAAGAGACTCACTTCCTCGTCACGGCCGTGTGTACCCCAGTGTCCGATTTTCACACGCGGCTCTACGGCGTGGCAGCCTTCAAGACACCGCTCCCCAAGCAAGTGGTGCGAGCCGTGCTGGAGCCGGTAGCGCTGCGCATTTTCGGGCAGGACGCGGTCATGCTCAAGGCGCAGTCGGACAATGTGCGGCGCTTCGGCGGCGAGCGCTTCCAATCCACCGAGCTTGATTTCATGGGCCCGCAGATTTGGCGGCTGCTCAAGCAGGCGGAGTCTGGCTCCGCGGGCGAGCACGTGGTGGAGCGCGAAGTCACGTTCTGGGCTTGAGGGGGTCGAAGCGGCGCGGGCCGCTCCGGCGTGTTACATTCAAGCTTGCTCGTCCGTTTTCGTGAGCGGCGGCGCAGCCTGTGCAGCGCGAAGGCGCGTGTAGGTAGCCGTGCGCTCACGCTGGCGCGTTTCGTGCTCGGGTCTGGCGATTGGAGAGCCCGAGCCCCATGAAACATTCGTTGGACTGGTCGTTGTTGTGAAAGTGAGTCCCTCTCCCCGCTCAGCACGTTTCGCACGGCTCCTCACCGTGGGGCTGATGGGTGGGCTCGCCTTCCTCGCCGGTGAGCGTGAGCCGAGTGACGAGCCTCTGCGTCAGAGCGAGGCTACCAACCAGGCCATGGCCGAGGCGTGGCAGCTCACCCGGCAAGCTCAGGTGCTAGCGGATGAGCGGAGGCCGGCGGCGGCGCTGGTCGGCTTGCAGCGCGCCTATGAGCTCTCGCGCGATCCATCGCTCCTGCTCGAGGTAGCTCGGCTGGAGCAAGAGGTCGGCAGCCGCGCCCGCGCCGCGCACGCGCTGGAGGTGTTCTTGACGCACGGCTCGGAGCGGACGGCGCCGGCTCGTCAGCTCGCCGCCAAGCAACTGCAAGAGCTGTCCGCCCACACTGCCCGGGTCAACGTGCAGACCAACGTGCAAGGCGCCCACGCGGAGCTGGAGGCTGAACGAGGCGTGGCCAAGAGCCACGGCTTCGTCGTCAGCCTGCTGCTCGACGCGGGAGAGCGTCACATCTCACTGAGCAAACCCGGCTATGAGACGCAGACGCTCTCGCTCGAGCTGGAGCCGGGAGAGGTGCGCACCTTGCGGGTGGATTTGGACAAGGCCGCGCGCGGGCGGAGCTTCACCACGACCGCCAAACCGCGCTGGGCGTCGCTGGCGAGCGCGAGGCTGCCCGGCGGCTGAGCGCTCAGAAGGCCGGCGTGGTCTTGTCGAGCACGTGCGCGCGGCACTCCAGCACCGCACCGTCCACCGTCACCGCGACCATCGAGCCGACCTCGGCCATGATGCCTACGAACGGCGGCTGCCAAGCCTGGTGCTCCCACACGCAGCCGAACTCGCCCTGGATGCGCTTGGAGTAGACTCGCCCGCGCCCGGCCGCCCACTGGCGCCCCAACGTATCCACGGCGATCGCGACCATGTCCGGCGCGCTCGGCACGCTGCGCGCGGAGAACGCGTTGTCTTCGATCTCGATCACGGCACCGTCCGTGCCGACCGCGACAACGAGCTTGCGCTCCGGCCGCGAAGCGCACGCCAAGAACGCCCGGCTCTTGGGCGTCTGCAGGCGCTGCAGCGTCCAGTGCAGGGGCCAGTGCAGCGCCGCGTACGCTTCCCCATCCACCCCGCGCCCGACAACCAAGAAGCGCTCGTCGTCGATGCGCGCGACGCCGGTGAGCGTGGATGCTTCCGTCACCGGTAGGGGGCGCAGCCAGCGCTTGCCCACCAACGTGAACAGCAGGGGGGGTTCGCCCCGCCGCTCTCCGACCAGCACCGCCAAGTCGTCCAGCGCGGTGGTGCCGGCGGAGAAGGCGACGCTCGGATCCGGGCCGGCGACGAGCTCGCGCGCGCCATCGCGTGAAAACTCCAGCAGCTTGGCGCCCTCCGTGCCGATCAACCAGGACGCGGCGCCCAGCCGCTCGACGAAGCGGATCGAGTCCGGAGCTGGCAGGCCATCCGTCGGCAAGTCGAGCCAACGCGTGCCATCCCAGAAGCAGGGGCCGCGCGTGGTCAGGGCCAGCGCGCTGCCCGCCGAGTCCCACGCCACGTTGGTGACCAAGCGGTCGTCCCCCGGCGGGTGCCGCACCGTCCAGCTCGTCTCCACGACCAGCTCGCGCGAGCGCAGGGCTTCCATGCTGCTCTGCCAGCGGCGGCTGGGGCGGGCGCTGCTCGGCTCCGGACCGAGCCACGGCAGCAGGCTCTCGGCGAAGGCTTTGCCGGTGGCCGGGCGCTCGCGTGCGTGCAGCGAGGTAGCGCGCGCCAGCGCCAGATCGAGCGCCTGGCAGGCGGCTTCGCGCTCGCGGAGCTCGAAGGCCAGCGTCGGTACGTCCAGCAGGCTCCGCCGTGCGCTGAGCTTGGTGGAAGCCACCGCCGCTGCGGCCGAGCGCCCCTCGAACAGGTTTTCTCCCGTGAGCACGAAGAAGACGATGGCTGCCAGGCTGAACAAGTCACTCTGCGGGCCCACCACGCCGCGCTCGTCCAGCTGCTCCGGCGCGACGTAGCCGGGGGTACCCAGCGTGGCGTTGCCGAACGTCGCCGATAGCCCGATCGGGCGGGAGATGCCGAAATCGGAGATCTTGAACAGCTCGGTCTCGCCAGCGCCGCAGCACAGCACGTTGCCCGGGTGAGCGTCGCGGTGCACCACGCCCACGGCGTGGATCTCGTCCATGCCTTTCGCCAAGGCGTGCACCACTCTCGCCGCGCGCGTCGGATCGAAGGCGAAGCCCGTCTCGCGCACGGAGTAGCGGACGCGATCGAGCAGCGTCGTCCCCTCCACGCCGCCGTGGACGTACTCCAGCGCGATCCAGGGCAGCTCCAGCTGCTTGCCGAGCGGCTTGTACGGCAGCGTGCCGGTGTCCAGCAGGCGGACGACGAAGGGGGTCGGCGGCACGCGCTCGTTCAGGCGCCCGAGCGCTACCGCTTCCTTCTTGATGATGGTCAGCGCGCGCTCGCCGGAGTCTTTGACGATGTGCGGCTGGATTAGCTTGATCACGGTCGGCCATTGCCCGTCCGGCCCTTGCCGCTTGGCCAGGTACGCCACGGCCGTGGCGCCTTCACCCAGCTTGTGCTCCAGCCGGTAAGAGACGCCGAGCTGCAGCGCGCTCTGCAGCACCTGACCCAAAAAGACGTCACGAACCTCGAGGCTCTGCCGCATCCCTTGCTGCACAGCCTACATCAAAGGCGCGGCTGCGTGAGAGGGATTGGCTCCAGCTGCTCAGGCTAGCAGCCAGCGCAGGAGCAGCAGGGCGGTGACGAACGGCAGCGCCACCGCCGCGAGCGCCAGAGCGATGGCGCCTGTCACCACCAGACGGTCGCCCAGCGTCGCCGGCAGCTGGGGGTTACGACGGTGCCGTTCGATCAACGCCAGGTTCTTCTCGTTCGCGCGGAAGCCGACGTCGAACACGTCGCCGAGCAGCGGAATCGCGCCCAAAATCGCGTCGAGCGCGATGTTGACCAGCATGCGGCCGAGCACGACCTTCGGCACCCGTGCTCGGTAGGCCACTGCCAGCAGCGTGACCGAGAGCGTGGCCGTGAGCGCGTCGCCCAACTCCGGCAGCAGCAGGCCCAAGATTGGATCTAAGCCGATCTTGATGTTGGTTCCGGGGATCGTGAACGCGCTGTCGAGTAAGGACGCCAGACGCCGCGCCCACTCCGGCAGCGCGGGCCGCTCATCGGGGGCTGGAGCCAGCGGGCCAGAGTCGGGAGAAGGTTTCGTCACCGCTCCTTCTCCGTGTCGAGCCACAGCGTGACGGGGCCGTCGTTGACCAGCTGCACCGACATGTGGGTGCGAAATCTTCCTGTCTCCACGTGGACGCCCAGCTCGCGGCAGGCGCGACAGAAGCTCTCGAACAGCTCTTCCGCGCGGCTCGGCTCCATCGCCCCGACGAAGCTGGGGCGCCGCCCCTTGCTGGTGTCACCAAACAGGGTGAACTGCGAGACGGCGAGCAGCGCGCCTCCGGTATCCAGCAAGCTCAGGTTCATCTTGCCGGCGGAGTCCTCGAAGATGCGGAGCCGGCAGATCTTGTCCGCCAGCGCCGCGGCCTCTGCTTCGCCGTCTTCCTTACCGATGCCGACCAGCACGCAAAGCCCGGCGGCGACCTTGCCGCAGCGCTCGCCGCCCACCGTGACCTCCGCGCTCGTGACGCGCTGCACGACCGCTCGCATTCACTCGCTCGCCTGGTTCTTGCCGGAGATGCCGCGCAGCTTGCTGGCGGGGCTGAACACGTACTCGGCGCGCGCGAGCGTCGCCTCGCCGCGCTGATGCCGCAGCTGCGTGCAATCCGCGGTCCAGGAGTTGGTCTCGTAGGTCGTGACCTTGCGTCCGCGCTTCGAGCGCTTCACCACCTTGCTCGCCTGCACCGACACCTCGCACCTCTCGTGCGTGACGATCAGGTCCGGAGTCGCCTTGAAGGTCTGGCCCAAGAGCGCGACGACGGACGCCTTGCCGCGCTCCACGCCGTCGAGCTTCACTTTGTCGTCCATCAGCTCGGTCAAGGCCGTGAGGTCGTGCTGGTTGAGCGCGTTTTCCAGCTTTTTCAGCACACCCCCGGTGGAGGACAAGAACTGCTTTTGCAAGTTCTTGCTGCTCATGGCGATAGCGCGCTCGCAGCACAGCCCGAGCTGCTCCCCGCCGCTGTCGGGCGCAAGCAGTTGGCGCGCGCCGCACGACGCGCCGCCGCGCTCCACCACCCCGGTCGCTTCCATGCTGTCCGTAAAGGTGCGGTCCTTCCCGATCTCCGGGTAGGCCAGGCACGCCTGCTCCCACTGCGTCTCGGTGCACAGGCTCAGGCCTAGCTCGCTGCAGGCTCGGAAGGCTCCGTCGTGGCTCACCGCCGCCTCGGGGCGGCGCACGATGCGGAAGGCATCGAGCCACAAGCCTTTGGCCTCCACGGTGCCCGCGCTGATCTGCCGGAACTGCGTGCCCGGCCACGGCGTGCCGATCACGGTGCTGCCGCTCTTGGGCGGCGCCACGGCGGCCGAGAGCGCGGGGCCGGCCGCGCTGGCAGCGGGATCGATCACCTCGTCCGCAGGCTCGGCGGAGGGCGGCGGAGCTGGCGGTGGCGCGGTGCTCGGGGCAAGCTC
>JAEYOT010000093.1 GCA_023411445.1 Pseudomonadota bacterium | reverse complement strand
CGAGCTAGGAGGGCATCGTAGGCAGCGGGGTCGGGTCTCGGAATGCGCACGTCAGGCACGGTGAGCTGCTCGGGCGCCGCGATGGCTTTGACCGCGGCGTAGTCGAACCGCTCGCCTTGAGCGAGGAAGGAATCCTGCAGGCCGCAGACGAGGGCCTCGAACGTCTCGCTGAACGCGAGCGTGACCGAGCGCCAGCGACTGAACGTGAGCAAGAACTGGAACAGCAGGTGCGCAAATACTTGGCCAGCAATCCGAACGCCGAGCGACGTGCAGTCCGTGAAGTCGACCGCCGCTTCTCGGCCGGGCACGTGCTCTTGCTCGAAGAACACCTCGCGCTCGGGCCATGCATCGCGCGCCAGTCGCGTACTCGCCGCTGGAGCGTGCGCAGGTGCTTGTCCGTGAAGCGCTGGCCATGCGCGCGGCGCAGCTCCTCGATAATTGTCGTCGCCTCCAGAATGCCGTCCTGGTCGCGCTCCAGCAGCGGCACGACCTCGGCGTCCCAGACGTCGGCGAAGACGTCCTTGCGAGTCCGCCAGTGTCGCGGCTTCTTCGCCTGGGACGGCAGCGGGCCCGCCTTCCAAGTGTGCGCGCTGCGCGCGCTCATTCCGGCCGCCGCCGCGGCGGCCTCAACAGTCTTTCCTACAGCCATTTTCAGCCTCAGAAGCTGAACCTGCTTGTCCGTGACCATCGGGCTCCAAAGTCGCCGGCTACCTGGCCGGAGGCTCTGGAGCTAGATCATCGCACACGCCGTCAGCACGTCCCCGACTCTGCAAATCTAATTGTCGTCGGGCTGCAGGAGTAATTGTCGCCGATCACGAAATGGGCGGCATCATTCAGGGACGCGACTGAGGCCTCAGAAGCTGCAGTCCAGGCGCAAGAGCTCATACCGATCCACGATCTGATCAAAATCTGACAAGGGCGAGCTCTGGTAACAATCTTGAGCCACCCACAAGCAATGCGACACGTTCTGCGCGCACGATGGCACGGGCGACACTCCGCCTGCGCCGCCGACCCCGTACCGGTACCGGCGATGGCGTAGCCACCACTGCCACCGATCTCATAGCCACCGCTGCCGGGTGTGCCGACCTCGAAGCCACCGCCAGTGCCAACTTTGTTGTAGCCGCCACTGCCGGCGATGGAGCGCTGCAGCCGGGGGTGTCGCCGAAATCGTAGCCGGCGCCAGTGCTGATGTCTGGCGGTGTGCCCTCCAAGCCACCGCACCCCATCAGAACGAGAGTAGCCGTCACCGCCGCCAGTTTCTTCGTCCTGCCCCGCTGCTCCCTTCGACCTCAACGGGGCCGCGAAGCGACCAGACCGGCTCGCGACGGGCCCACATTCGTACGCCATTGACGCCGTTCAGGGCCGGCCTTCCAGGCTCCGGCAGACACGGGCCGGGAGCCTGGAGGACCTTGAGTACCCTCTGCTCGCGAAGGCGCCGCGCGACGCCGTTCGCGTCACCGCTCGATCACGACCTCCAGGTACTCGGCCGGGACGACCAGGCTGCTCCTGCGGTGGTCGCGCCATTTCTCGATCAAAGCGTGGAGGTCGTCGTTCAGGGCTGCCTGATCCAGTGTGCCGAGCGCGCCGAACGCCTTGAACGTCGGCCCGTAGTAGGCGCGGAACACGGCGATCATATGCTCCGGTGACTCGTACCGGAAGTTGAAGATCCGGCGAGTTACCTCGATGCGCTGCGCGCCAGCAAACAGCTCGCGCAGTCGCTGCTCGTTACCCCAGTAGACGGGCGAGGCGACGCCCGCTGGCGGAGGCACGCGCTTCGCCACCGTATTGAGCATGTGTCCGATGAAACCCTCCGGAGTCCAGTTGGCGAGCGCGATGCGACCACCGCGACGAACCACACGCGTCAGCTCCGCCGCCGCCTTCTCCTGATTGGGCGCAAACATTACCCCGAAAGTCGAGAGCGCCGCGTCGAAGGACTCGGCCGGAAACGGCAGCGCTTCCGCGTCACCCTCCACGAAATCGATGTTTAGCCGCTCCGCCGCGGCACGTTCCCGGGCGCGCTCCAGGAGTGCCGGGACGTAGTCGAGACCGACCACTCGGCAGAAGCGATGGGCTGCCGACAAGGTCGCGTTGCCGTTGCCGCAAGCCACGTCCAGGACGCGCCAGGTGGACTCTAGCTCCGCCGCCTCACTGTTAGCGCGCCCGCAGCTTGAGCCTCGGGGCACGCTCGCGTATCCGACTGCGTGATGTGCATCCGAGCGAAGCGCGCGCTGGGCGCCGCCGACGAGGTGCAAGCGGGCGAGGCGGTGGTGCGGCGCCCTTGGATCTAGGGCTCCGGTGACGGCCGTGGTGGTGGCGCGCCGGGACGACTAAATCAGCGATCGTGATTCCCGTACAGTTCTCATGCAGCCGCCCGGAGAACTGTGATCCCAGTTACGCGGCGCCAGACGTAACCGAGCAGGTACTGTCGGGCCTTGGCGAGGAGCTGATCCATGGTGCGGCAGCGGTGGTTGCGGGTGACGTTGGCATGCAAGTCCTGCCAAACGCGCTCGATGCGATTAGCGTCGGGGCAGTAGGGCGGAAGGAAGTGCAGGACGATGCGACCGCGGAGCTCGTTCAGCGTGCGTTGGGTCAGCTTGGCGGAATGGATGCCGTAGTTGTCGATGATCAGGTGGATGCGCTTGGCGCGAGCGTAGGTCCTGGCCAGAAGCCGCAACAGGTCGCAGAAAAGAGCGGCATTCTTTCGTCTCCCGCCAGTGGTGTGGAGGGCACCCGTACGGACGTCCAAGGCGCCCGCCAGGTAGAATTTCTCGTTCTGACCGGGTGTGATGATGCGGCGTTGGTGCCCTCGCAGCATCCAGTCGCGTCCGATCTTGGGGTTGAGGTGGATGTCGACCTCATCGGCGTAGAGGACCGGCTCGCTGGCGCTTGCTCTGGTCTCAAGCCCTCGAATCTGCGCGAGCCTTCGGAGACGTGCATCGCGCGGCCAGGGACAAAGCACGATCGGCTTCGGCGTACCCAGGCGAGCACCGATCGCCGCCAGCGTGCGACCCATCGTGCAGACGGCTACCTCAGGCCACCCCTCTTGCTTCATCTGGAGACACAACAGCTCGCGCGTCCACGTCGGGCGGCTCCATCCGAAATCTTCGGGAGTACCGGCGAGTATCTCTGCGACTCGTTGCCGGAAACGCTCGTCGGCCTTCGTGGAGCCGTTGTGCCGACGCTGGTCATACAGGCCCTCGATACCCAGCTACGCGAACCGATTCGCAGTGCTGACGACCGTCGACCGAGCCAAATCCAAGTCGTTGGCCACCCGGACGCTGCTGTGGCCTGCAGCCAGCCGAGCGATAGCCTGAAACCGAAGCGCTGTCGCTGGGTCGCCGCTCTTGCGGCCCTGGCGGATGAGTCTTCGTCGCTCCGGGCGACTCATGTGAGGTATGACTTCCACGGCGGGTCCCTTCCTGAGTGGGTGCTTGGCAGTTCCCAAACAGGCAGGGCTCCTGCCCTATTTCCATCCCTTAGCCAGCGTGATCGACAATCACGCTCGGTGATTTAGGGGTGGCCGTCAAAGGAGAGCACGAGCCGAGCCAAGGTAGCGGAGAGGGCGTGTCTTTGGTCGGGCCCGCCCCCTCCGCCGTGCTGCGCATCACCCGTAGAGAAGACACTCAGCAGCGCCCAGAGATTCGTCGCAAGGCCGCTCGGGATCAAGGCCTGGAGCGAAGCGACGCCTGGTTGCGCGGAGGCGCGTCCGGGAGCGTGCCCGTGCTGCGGAGCCGCGGGGCAGCCGCTCGGTGGTCGGCTGGTGATCGTGGGGCACGGCGTCGTGGCGCGACAGGTACGCGGGCCGTCCGGGCCCGGGTGCGCGCCGGAGCAGCGGCTTTTGCTGCTTCGGCGTTACCGCTGCCGGGCTTGCTCGGCGGTGCTGGTCGTGGGGCCGCGGGGACTGCTCCGACGCCGCTGGTACAGCGCTGGAGCAGTAGGGTTGGCGCTGCTGGGCTACGGCTCGGGCGAGAGCAGCGCCAGTGTGCGAGCGCGGACGAGCCCCTCGCGCTCGGTGGGGAGCTCGGCCGTCGAGCACTGGGTGACGCTCCGGCGCTGGATCGAGGCGGCGCGGACCGGGGCGCCCTTCGCCGTGAGCGGGCTCGAGGCGTCCGCCCGACGTAGCGTGGCTCGACAGGTCGCGCAGGTGCTCGCGGCGCGCGCTGGACGTGAGCTCGGGCAGGCTCTGGACGAGAAAGTCTTCGTCGGTGCGGCGATCGCGGCGTGATCGTCCTCACGTCGGGGCGCGCGTCGCACGCCGAGCGCGACGGACAGCGCGCGCTGGCGCGTCGATAGCGTCCCGATCCACCGAGGACGATCGGGCACGCCGCAGGAAGGAGCCGGCACGAAGTCCTAGCGGAGCGGAATGCGCCGCAGAAGGAGTCCCGATGGAGCATCTGAGCCCGAAGAATCACGGCGAAGAAGTGGCGATTTTCCGCCACGGATTGATAGGCGAGCTGGCAGTACGCGAGCTCGACCACGGCGCGCGGAGCGAGGCGCTACGCCGGCTGAGCGAGCAGCGAGTGCGTGCGCCCGGCAGCGACACGACACGCTGCTACTCGGTCGCGACGCTGGAGCGCTGGCTGTACGCCTTCAAAACGGGCGGACTCGAAGCGCTGGTGCCGCGGGCCCGAGGTGACCGTGGTCGCGGTCGTGATCTCGAGCCGGAGCTGCGCGAGTTGCTCTGCGACATCCGGCGCGAGCACCCGAGTGTGAGTG
>JAEYOT010000578.1 GCA_023411445.1 Pseudomonadota bacterium | reverse complement strand
CCCCGTCACTCTCCGAGCACGGGCTCGAGCCAGGGCAGTCCTCGAGGAGGTGCGCATGCTGCCACTTGTGCCGTACCTGTGCGTGAAGCGGGAGGCGCCGATTTCCACCTCCCCCGCCTGAACAATTTCAACCGAGGTCGACTACTTTCGCTTCTTGGCCACCCCGAACGCGAGCGTCTTCTCCGCGCCATGCTGGAGGCGATCCGCGTGCCTCCAGGCGCGAGCACGTCGAAGGCAGCGGCGAGGACGCGCCGCCGGTCGGGCACGACGCGCCAGTGCCCCCCGTCACTCTCCGAGCACGGGCTCGAGCCAGGGCACGCTCTGCGTTTCGCCGTGGATCTGCGCTTTCCACTCGGCGTCCGTCCAGCGCTGCAAGCCCTCTTGCCGCTTCTCGTGGAAGCTCGAGATGACGCCGGCGTAGGCGCGCGGCCCTTGGCAGGACTCCACCGTCACCACCATGAGGCGCGGCAAGCCGGTGCCTACGTGCAACACGCTCGGCTCGCGCGACACCGGCAGCTCGCCGCCCACGTCGGTGTGGACGTCCGTGATGATCGGGTCGAGCTCCAGCGCTTGTAGCGGCTCGAAGTGTAAGTCGGCGTACCAGCCGGTGTGGCCCAAGGGCGTGCCGTCGCAGTTGATGTCTGCGTTGACGGCTCGGTTGATGAAGGCCAGGTGCTCGGCGCTGTGCGGCATCCCTGTGCGCTGCGCTTCGGCCATCTCCTCCAAGGTGCGATTGATCTCGGCGACGCGCTCGAAATAGCTCTGCACCCGAGCCGCGAGATCGCCCTCGAGCGCAAGCTCGCCCACCAGCTCTCGTCCGCGCTCGGCAAACTCGACCACGGCCCCGAAGAACTCGGGGTACGGATCCACGTAGGCGTCCGGGTACTCGCAGGCCGCTGACGAGCTGTACGACTGCTTCACGTAGAGCACGTTATTGTGACGTAGCTGCGCCCAGGAAGCGAGCTGGGTGTTGAGCAAACGGCGCCCCCACGTCTCCGTGCGGGCAACCGACGGTAGGTCATCCGCGGGCGTTGCCGCAGGCGAGAGCGCGCGCAGCGCCTTCATCCAGCTCGTGTACAGGCTGCTCTGCCAGTAGGACTCCGGGTGCTCGTCGACCAAGTGCCGCATGCCGGCGAGGCCGCCCGCGAGGCCTGCCTCGTCGTCGAGCTCGTCCCCCAGCAAGCCGAGGGCCTGATCGTTGCCGAGCGCGGCGAAGGCCACGTCCAGCGCGTTGGGTACCACCCGCGTCGGCAGGCGGTCGTACACCAGGTTTGAGAAGACGTGGCTGTCGACCGTGTAGCGCTGGCCCAGCAGGGCGAAGCTTTGGCTGAGGGGCAACGTGCCCCCGAGTCCCTGACGGCGCGTCACTTGGCTGGCGATGCGCTGCGCACCGAAGCTACCGGCCACGAGCGCGCTGGCTAGCTCGTCGTCCCCAACCTGGCTGAGCTTCTCGGTGCCGAGCGCGGCGAGCAGCTCGTCGACCTGTTGGAGCGACATGTAGTCGTGCTCGCCGACGAAAGCGGTCACGGTCTCGTCGATAGCCAGGTAGTCAGCGAAGGCCTCCGCGCTGAGCAGCTTGCGCAGCGCGACCACGCTTTCGACCTGGCGTCGGCGGAGCACCTGCTCGCCGCCCTCCAGCGTCTCGATCAACCGGAAATCCGTTCGCCCTAGCCACATCATCGCGCGGAAGTAGCGCTCGAGCGCGGCGTCTCCGTCGTAGTGACCGCGCGGCTTGAATTGAGAGAAATCCAGCCGGCGCGTCACACCGAACAGAATGCGCTCTTGCTCGCCCTTCGCTGCCACCGCCGCCTCGTAGAGGCTCTTCACTTCGGCGGGCTCACGCGCTTCCACCTTCCCCTCGAGCAGCGAAATGGCGACGCCCAAGAACAAGTTGAGGTCCGACGCCACCTCCGGCTCGAAGGTGTCGGCTTTGGCCACGAGCTCGCGCCGGAGCGCGCCGAGCACACGCTCGAGGCGAGGCTTGAGCGAGCTCTTCTCGAGCGCTGGCAAGATCTTCTGGTGCGAGCGAAATATGGCCTCGAGCACCATGTCGGCGCTGATGAACACGGGCAAATCCTGCGCGTAGATCTCCGAGTAACCGCCGGCGAACGTGCTCGTGGTGTGAAGAGCGGCGAAGCCGTTTGACGCGAGCTGGTCGCGGACGGGACCGTCGGTAGCGGACCACGCCGTCAGGATCGGTTCGAGGTTGGCGGCGGTGAGCGGGTCGTAGCCCAGGTCCTCTTGGAACGAGGGAGCGTGCCGTGCGCGCACCTCGCTAGGCGTGAGCGCTTGGACTGCCGCCAGCTGCTCGGTGAGCTCGCCCACCCCCGCTGGCACATCGACCGCGACTTCCGTGCCAGGGTCCAGCTCACTTGGCACAACCGGGATGCCGCCTGGAGCGGAGTCCCCCGGCTCACTGGAGCAGCCAGCTAGCAGCGCGACCAGCGCCCAAACTCCAAACGAGCGCCGACCCAAGGAGTGCATAGCGTTAGTTAAAGCAACCGCCGTGCCGTTCGCGGCCGCTACCTGGCGGCGCAGGAGGCCGGGGTCAGTTCGCATTCCTTGAGCTTTGCAGGAGCAAGCGGGGGCGCGCCGTTGCTTCGTCCGCGTGTGACTCGTATTGGGGCCGGTATGCATTTCCGGTCGCACTCGCTCGCACCTTGGCGCTCCGCGAAGCTCGGCCTCGCGGCGCTCGCGTTCCTCGGCTTTAGCCTCACTGCTGGCAGCGCCGAGGCCAAGCAGTACAAGGGCGCCGAGATCTACTCCCAGCAACTGTACAAGTACGGGAAAATCGAGGTGCGCATGCGCGCAGCGCGCGGCAGCGGCATCCTCTCCACG
>JAEYOT010000079.1 GCA_023411445.1 Pseudomonadota bacterium | reverse complement strand
TTGCGGAGCTGGCGAGACGCTGGGCGGCGGCGCGGGCGCGGCGCAGCCCAGCGCGCTGAGCAGCAGGCACGGCCCCAGCGCGCCGCGCATCATGAGCCCCGCCCCACGCTGCCATGAACGACGGCGTAAGCGTGAGCCATCACGGTCATGGCGGCGTCCACCCAGCGCGCGCTCTCGCTCGGCGGCGTGAGCCGCACCACGCCCGGCACCTGCTCGAGCTGGATCTGATTCAAGACGCGCGCCGCCTCGCGCACCGCTTCCGGAACGCTCGGATCCTCCGCCAGCGCCTGCAGGTGCTCCACGTACGTGCGGCCCCACGGGCGCCAGCTAATCGCTAGCGCGCCGTTCAGCGCCATGCCCGCGGCGCGCCGCAGGCCGACCACGCCCGCGCTGCGATCGTGCGCCTGAAGGAGCGCCCGAGCCCGCCCCAGCTCGCCCAAACCCTGCTGAATCCAGCTGTCTGGAGAGCGCTGGCGCAGCCACTCCGGGCCGCTTTCAGGGGGGGCTTCACGGGGCGTCATGCTTCATCGAGTGCTCCTTGCCGTCGTAGCGCAGGAGCACCTTCTTGCCGTCGGTTTGCGTGGAGATGCACACCGGTCGGCGCCACACGCGCACCAAGCTGTTGAGCGTCTCTTTGGCGTAGTCCGCGCGCAAATCTACCCCGCGGTGATCGTGCACGAGCAAGAGCTCCCCGCGGTTCTCGAAATTGCCGTCCTCCACGTAGATGAACGGGTTTCCGAAGTTGGTCAGCTGCGCCAGGAGCTTCTCCTTCACGGCGCGGAATTCGCGCGTGTCGATCTCGAAGCGATCGTTGCGGTTCGACCAGTTGAAGGTGAACATCTTGTGCTCCATCGCGAACTCGGGCGTCAGAAACTCGTCGATGAAGGTGACGTCGTTGTAGAGCGCGCGCACCTCGAACACCTTCTCGCGCCCGAGCCCGAGGCGCAGGTCCCAGTTGCGCTTGGTGTCCAGGTCCGAGCACTCCTCCCACTCGCGGCCGAACTGCCCCTTGTTCCAGCGCTCTTCGATGCTGCGGAACAGCTCCACGCCGAGCTTGTACGGGTTCAGGCGGCCGCCGGAGGTGGCCATCACGCCCGCGTTGTTCTCGGCGTAGTCCACGATCTCGCTCCAGTCGCAGACGTCGTTCGTCATCATGCGCGAGTGCCAGAAGCTGGCCCAGCCCTCGTTCATGATCTTGGTCTGCATTTGCGGGACGAAGTAGTAGCCCTCGTCACGGATGATGCTGAGGATCGCGCGCTCCCAGCGCTCGAGCGGCGCGTTCTCGATCAAGAACAAGAGCACGTCCTGCTCGCGCTGGGCCGGGAACTTGCCGCGGTCCTTGTCGCGCTCTGCCTCTAGCTTCTTGCGCTGCTCCTCGATGTATTCGGAGGGGTTGATGAACTCCTCCATGTAGTCCTTGGCGCGCAGGCGCGGCACCTCCACCTGCCCGGGCTCTTCATCCGGCTGCGACTCGCGGCGCCGCACGACGAAGCGTGACCATGGATCGATCAAGTTCTCCAGCGACAGGCAGGTGTCGATGAACTCCTCCACCTTCGGTACGCCGTAGCGATCGACGATGCGGCGCACGGCCGAGCCGTGGTTGGCCATCTTGTCGACCCACTTGCGGTTCGGGTTGTACGCCTCGCCGGACTTCTTCATCGGATCGGTCACGGTCTCGCCGGCGTCCAGATCCGTGGAGCGGAAGGTGAAGTTGTTCTTGAAGAAGTCCACGTGCCCCATCACGTGGCACATCACGAGCTTTTGATCCGTGAGGCTGTTGCCCTCCAGCAGGTACGCGTACGAAGGGTTACTGTTGATGACCATCTCGTAGATCTTCGAGAGGCCATACTCGTAGCTCTTGCTCAGGCGCTCGTACTCCATGCCGAAGCGCCAGTGCGGGTAGCGGTTCGGGAAACCGCCGTACGCGGCGATCTCGTTCATCATGTCGTAGCTGAGCATCTCGAAGACAATCGGGAAGAAGTCCAACCCGTAGCTCCGAGCGATCTTCTCGATCTTCTCCTGTTCGACCCTCAAGTACCGCGGCAGCGACGTATTCGTAGCGAACTGCGCCATCTACCCTCAATCTTCGCACACCTCGGGCCCCACGGCGCGGCCTAAACAGGCTGGTTTGGGGGCGCCGCGCCGTAAAGAGCGCGTCCAGGGCCCCTTGCGCACCCTAGGCGCCGCTGCCTGCCGCGAGCGGCCCCGCAGCCGCGCACGCGCGTCCCCGAACAGCGCGCCCCGTCGCGCTCGCTGCCCATCCCCCCTACGCCCGCACCCACCCCGATGCGCTCCGCTCCCCGTCGCCGCTTGGGCACGCTGTCCCGAAGATCGGCACCTAGGGTCTAGCGTGAGCCTGCTGCAGGGCTGGCCGCGGTAGTGGCAGCCCCTGCACCCGCTTGGATCGCGCGTGCACGACCTGCGCGCCGTGCGTTTGGTGCACGCTTTGGTCGGCCAAGCTGCCACGCAGCGGCGTTTCGGTCTCAAGCGTACGGGCGGCTTGACGCAAATTCGGGCGGAAACCAGCTCGGCACGCGGGCTGCACAGCGCCCGCGCATGTCGAGTCATCTTCGTCGCTATACGAGCCTTTCGTTGGTAGTTGGTGTCACGCTGGTCGGCGCAACCGCCGGCGCGCAAGAGCGCGCAGAGGAGACCGTGGGCGCGCGCACCACGCCCGGATCGGCGGTCTCGGTGTTCGGCAACAAGGGGCAAATCGCCATCTCGAGCGAGGCCGGTGCCACGTTCGAGAATACCTCGATTAGCGGCGTGGACGGCTCGCGCACCAGCCTCGTGCTCCGTCCGGTCGTCGACTACTTCCTGATCAAGCGCCTTTCGTTGGGCGCGTTTGTCGGCGTCAACTACGAGTCCGTGCCGGGCGGCAGCACCACCGTCTTCGCCATCGGTCCGCGCGTCGGCTACGACGTCGCCTTCTCCGACCACTTCTCGATCTGGCCGCGCGTCGGCTTCTCATATAACAGCACGAAGGTGGAGACTGACGCGGACAACCTGGGCGGCGTGGCCATCCCGGCCGCCAGCACCAGCAACGACGCTATCGCGCTGAACTTGTTCGCGCCGCTCCTGTTCCACACCCACCGCTTCTTCGCCGGCGTTGGCCCCGCGCTCGATACGGACCTGTCCGGCGACGCGAAAGCGACCACGTTCGCGGTGCGGGTCACGCTCGGCGGCTGGGTTTTCTAGCCGGCTTGCGACGAGGCCGGGCCAAGCGCGGGTGCGGTCAACACCGCCGCCCGCGCTACTTGCCCTTGCCCAAGAAGTCTTTGATCGAGCCGACGATGGCGTCACGATCGCGGATCTCCGACACGATCACCGCGTCCTCCGCGCTGAAGTGCTCGCGCAGATCCTTGATGAACTGGCCGGAGCCATAGGGGCTCTCCACCTGGCCGTAGGCGAACATGTTCACCTTCGGCAAGATGTCCTTCTTGAGGAGCTCCACGCAAGTCAGCGTGTCGTCCATCGACCAGTTGTCGCCGTCCGAGAAATGGAAGGGGTAGATGTTCCACTCGTCCGACGGGTAGTGCTCTTCGATCAGCTGCGCGGCGAGCTTGTAGGCGCTGGAGATCATGGTGCCGCCGGACTCGCGCGTCTTGAAGAACGTCTCCCGGTCCACCTCGCGTGCGACGGCGTCGTGGATGATGTAGCGGCTCTCCAGCCCCTGGTACTGCCGGCGCAGCCAGGTATCGATCCAGAAGCTCTCGATGCGGACGATCTCCTTCTGCTCGTCGCCCATGGAGCCGGACACATCCATCATGTAGATGATGACGGCGTTGGCGACGGGCTCGTGATCTTCCTTCCAGCTGCGGAAGCGCTTGTCCTCGTGCTGCGGCACGATGATGGGGTTTGCCGGGTTGTAAGTGCCGGCCGCGATGGCGCGGCGCAGCGCCTCCTTGTACGTGCGCTTGAAATGGCGCAGTGACTCCGGGCCCACGCGCCGGATGCCCGTGTAGCGATCCTTGGCCGCGATGATGCGGCTCTTGCCCTTGTTCTCGATCGCCGGCAGCTCCAGCTCTTCACCCAGGATGTCCGCCAGCTCGTCCAGCGTGACGTCCACCTCCAGCACGTGGTCGCCCGCGTCCTTGCCGGCCTGACCGGAGCCGTCGCCCTCTTCTTCGGACTGACCGCCGACGGGATCACCCGGATCGCCATCGCCCTGACCGACGCCGCCCTGCTGCTTGTCCCCGAAGGTGAAGCGGGGGATCTCGATGTGGGGGATCGGGATCGACACCAGGTCCTTCCCCTTGCGCCCGAGCATCTCGCCTTGGGAGATGTAGCGCCGGAGATTCTGCCGGATCTTGCCCCGCACGATGTTGCGGAACCGCGAGTGGTCTTGATCGATCTTCAGCGACATTCAAAACCTGGCGACCCCTGAGTCTTGCATACCCGGGGCGACCCGGGCCGATTTTTCACAGCTGGCCCGGAAATACTCCAGTTTGTGTTAGACGCGGGAGACATGGTCCCCGGTGAGCGCTGGCTGAAGTTTCGTTGTACGGGCTGCGGCAACTGCTGCAAAGATCCGCTGCTTCCGCTGACGGATCGGGACGTCCTCCGCATCAGCCAGCGCACCGGCGACAGGCCGCAGGATTTCGTGCGCTGGGTCGATCGCGACGGCATCGACATGGACAACGAGCCTGAGGCGTTCGTGCGCTTGAGACAAGGCAAGCGCGTGATGGTGATGCGGCAGCAGGGCGGCGGCTGTCGCTACCTCGGCAGCGACGACCGCTGCACCATCTACGGGAGCAGGCCGCTCGGCTGTCGCATCTTCCCGTTCGATCCCAGCTTCGACAAGCAGCGGAAGCTGCGTCGCCTGCGGTTGATTCAGGCGACGGACTGCCAGTACGAGCTGGACGGCCAAAACGACCCCGAGAAAATCCGCGAGCTTCACGCGCGGCACGAGGGGGCGACGCTCGCCTACCAGGCGCGCGTGGCGGAATGGAACCGCGAGCAGGCCAGGCGCGTGCGAGCCGGCAAGCGCGCGCAAACCGCAGGTGAATTCCTGAGCTTCCTCGGCGTGGGCTGAGCTGATAGCTTCGGCGCGTGTCCGCCCAGTCAGCCAAGACGTACCTGGTGCTCACCGCCGTCGGTCCGGATCGCCCGGGCTTGGTCAGCGAGATTGCCGCTGCCATCCATGGAGCAGGCGCCAATCTGGAGGATAGCCGGATGGCGATCCTGGGCGGGGAATTCGCCTTGCTGCTGCTCTTGTCCGGGACGGAAGCGGCCGCGGAAGCGGTGGAGCGCGCCGCAGGCCCGCTGGGCGAGCGGCTCGGCTTGCGGCTCCTGTCCAAGCGCACCGGGCCCGGCGCGCGCAAGGACTTCTTGCCGTATCGCATCAGCGTCACCGGCTTCGATCGTCCCGGCATCGTGCTACGCATCAGCGAGATCTTGGCGCGGCGTGGCGTGAACGTGGCGTCGCTCGAGTCCCACCTCGCGTACGCGCCGCTGAGCGGTACGCCCCTGTTCGTGCTCGAGGCGGAGCTGCAGGTGCCGTCAGAGGTGGCTCTCGCCGAGCTGCGCCGCGAGCTCTCCGCGCAGTGTGACGAAGAAAACCTGGACCTTTCGCTGGAAAGCGTCCGAAAGTCCTGAAGGCTTGCGCGCCCCACGCGCGTCCGAAATGTGTCGGCACGCGAAAGTGTAAACCGCGCGGCACGAGGTGATTTCCTTTTCGCCGGCTAGGGCCAAAGGCTACCTTTGGGGCCCGATGCTGTCTCGACCGCGAAGAAACCGTAAGAGCGCTGGCATGCGCGCGATGGCGAGGGAAACCGTCCTCACGCCGAGCAACCTGGTCTTGCCCCTGTTCTTGCAGGAGGGGGAGAACCTGCGTACGCCGATCGACGCGATGCCGGGTCAAGCGCGCCTCAGCATCGACTTGGCTGTCAAGCTAGCGCGTGAGGCGTTCGAGCTCGGTGTGCCGGCCGTGGAGCTCTTTCCGGCCTTGCCGGAGGCGCTCAAAGATCCTCGAGGCAGCGAGAGCGTCAACGCCTCCGGGCTGATGCAGCGGGCGATCCGGGCGCTCAAGCGCGAGCTGCCGGAGCTCACGGTGTGCACGGACGTGGCGCTGGATCCGTACTCTTCGGAGGGACACGATGGCGTCGTCATCGACGGCCGCATCGACAACGACGCCACGCTGCCGATCTTGGCCGCCATGGCCGTCTCCCACGCCGAGGCGGGCGCGGACGTGGTCGCGCCCAGCGACATGATGGACGGGCGGGTGCGCGCCATCCGCGAGGCGCTGGACGCCGCCGGTCATCAGCGAGTCTCCATCTTGAGCTACTGCGTGAAGTACGCCTCCGCCTTCTACGGCCCCTTCCGCGAAGCGCTGGACTCCGCGCCGCGTAGCGGCGCCAAGAAGACGTATCAGATGGATCCGGCGAACTTTCGCGAGATCGAGCGCGAGGTGCGCTTGGACGAGCAAGAGGGCGCGGACATCTTGATGGTGAAGCCCGGCTTGCCTTACACGCACGTTATCCGGCGGGGGCGCGAGCTCACGCCGCTGCCGGTGGCCGTGTACCACGTGAGCGGGGAGTACACGATGCTGAAGCTGGCCGCCGAGCGCGGCTACCTGGACTACGAGCGCTGCCTGCTGGAGAGCTTGCTCTGCCTGCGTCGAGCGGGGGCCGACATCATCTTCACGTACGGCGCGCTGGACGCGGCGCGCTTGCTCGCAACCCAGAAATGAGCGGCAGCAAGCCGAATCAGCCGGCGCCAGAAGCCGACGCCCCCGGGCCATCCGGCACCGAGACGCGCGTCCGCCAGCGCAGCGACTCCGAGAAGACGCTGCCGCCGAGCGGGCCCGCGCCGGCCCGGCGCCGCGCGCTGCTCCTGGTCGACGGTGCGGAAGAGGAGGACCGGCAAAGCTTCGACGCGGTGCTCACGGACGATGATCTGGAGGCCGAGCACGCCACGCTGCCCAAGCTGGAGTCGCCGGAGCCTCCGCCGTCATCGTCGCTCAGCGACAAGGAGAACCTCACGGGGCAGCTGATCGACGGCCGCTACCAGGTGGACTACGTGCTCGGCGTCGGCTCCATGGGCATCGTCTTCGGAGCGCGCCACGCCGCCGTGGGCAAGCTGGTGGCGATCAAGGCGCTGCGCGCGCACCTGGCCACCGACGCGGAGGCGATCCAGCGCTTCAACGCGGAGGCGACGGCGGCGACCTCCATCGGCAATCAGCACATCGTCGAGACCTTCGACTTCGGGCGCTTGCCGGACGGCACCGCTTACATGGTCATGGAGTACCTGGAAGGGCGCTCTCTGGCCGAGCTGATCGAGGGCTGGGCGCCTTTGCCGACAGAGCGCATCACGCGCATCGGCGTGCAGATCGCGGAGGCGCTGAACGCTGCGCACCTCGCCGGCATCGTGCACCGTGATCTCAAGCCGGACAACGTGTTCTTGTGCCAGCGCGAGGACGATCCGGATTTCGTGAAGATCTTGGATTTTGGCATCGCCAAGTTCGGCGTCAGCCAAGCTCGCTTGACGCAAGCGGGAGCCGTGTTCGGTACGCCCGCGTACATGTCGCCCGAGCAGGCGCTTGGCCGCTCGACGGACGGGCGCACGGACATCTACGCGCTGGGCGTCATGCTCTACGAGATGGCCTGCGGCCGCGTGCCGTTCCAGGGGGAGACGGCGCTGGCGGTGCTGGCGCTGCACTCGAACGAAGAGCCCGAGGCGCTGTCCTCGCGCAAGCCGGACGT
>JAEYOT010000009.1 GCA_023411445.1 Pseudomonadota bacterium | reverse complement strand
ATTGTCGTCATCATCGTCGTCGTCACCGCCGCTGGCGCGGGTGCAGCGGCTGGTGGTCTCGTTTCCGGGCGGCGGGCAACAGCGGTCCACCACGGCGTCCAGCAGCTCGTTCCTGGGGACGCAGCTGAGGCCGGAGGCGCAATCCCCATTTCCCTCGGCCGCTCTATCGCAGCGCTCGCCCTCGTCTTGCTGCGAGCAAGCCGGCGCGGCCAAAACGGCCAGGGCGGAGGCGAAGGTGAAGAGGGCCAGAGAGCGGAGCACGGAAGCCATGGGCGAGGCGTCGTACCACAGATTAGCCCTCGCCGCGCCGCCGTTCTTTGGCCTCAACGGCGGCCGCAAACAGCCTCACATAGGACACGGCGCTCGAGATCGAGAACACCAGCGAGGCGTAAATCAGCGCTCGACCGACGTACACCAGGTCCACCATACCCAGGTCGAGGCCGGGCAGGCTCAGGTGGTACGGGTAGCCCAAGATCAGCGCCAAGATGCCGATCATCTGCAGCGCGGTCTTGCTCTTCCCGTCGTCTCCCGCCGCGATCACCACGCCTTCGCTGCTGGCGATGCTGCGCAGCGCCGTCACCGAGATCTCGCGCGCGAGCAGCACCGTGACGGCCCACTCCGGGATGCGCCCCATCGGCACCATGTAGATGAGCGACGCCATCACCAGCAGCTTGTCCGCCAGTGGATCGAGGAATTTGCCGAGCACGCTGACGACGTTCATCTTGCGCGCCAGGTAGCCGTCGAGCAGATCCGTGATCGCTGCTCCGGAGTAGACGAGCGCTGCCAAAACGCAGTCCTCCGGCGTACCGCGATCGAGCAGCAGGATCACGATCGGGATCGCGAACATGCGCCCGAAGGTCAGCAAGTTGGGCAGGTTCAGCGCGTCCTGGCTCAGCGAGCGGCGGCGGCGCTTGCGCTCGTCGCGCGGGTCCTCGGCTTCGGGTGTCTCGTCGGCTTCGCTCATCGGCTGAGATCCAGGAGCAGCGCGCCCTCACCGGTGAACGAAACGGCGCCTGGCAAGCGGCCGGGCGAGGCGTCCGTGCTTACGGCTTGACCCAGCAGCCTGCCGGTCCAGCCGACGACGTCATCCACCCGCACCAGCGCCTGGGTCTCTTGCCCCACGGGCAGCGCCGAGACGGTTCCGTGCGTCTCCAGTACGGCGAAGCCGCTGCCCGAAAGCTGGACCATGGCCACGGGCTCGCGCCCGCCGGCGGCCAAGCGACCATTCTCGTAGCGCACGCTGCTCTCGAAGGCGAGCAAGGCGCTCTCGCGCACGTACACGAACTCGTCCGCCAGCTCCAGCGCCCACAGCATGCGGTGACGCCCTGCGATGATCACGGCGCGCGCCTGGCCTTCGTACGAGTGCCACAGGCTGGAGCCGGCGCCGAACGGCTCGGACGTCTCGCGGCCGCGGGTGCGGCGCATCAGCGTGGTGGGCGTCACGGCGCGCACGCCGCTGACCAAGCTCGACAGGGCGTCTGAGCGAGCGGCGAAGCCCTCGCGGGTCACGCAGGTGCCGACGCGCGCGCCGTGGATCAACACTTTGGCGGGCGGCTCCGGGAAGGTGAGCCCGCCCTCCAGGGCGAGGCGGTTGCTCGTCGCCGTGGGGGCGCGCACGGACGGCGGCGCGCGCAGCACGGAAGGCGGCATGGTGTCGTGCAGCTCGGAGACATCCGAGATGGCGGGCACGGCGGGACCGAGGCGCCCGACTAGCGACGGCACGCGGCGCAGCTTGGGCAGCGGCGGCACGGAGGCATCGCCCAGCTCCCCCGCGCGCCAGCGCCCCGAACGCGAGGGATCCGACTCGTCCTCTGCCCGCGCGGCAGAGAAGCCGCCCTCGCGCCCGTCCAGCTCCTGCACGGCGTCCGCCGCGGCCAGCCGGACTTGCACCCGCTCCGCATCCTCCGGCTGCTGCTGCGCTTGCGCCTGGTCGGCGAGCAGGCGCTGCATGCGGCGCGCCAAATTGGGCTGCTGCGCCTTCTCGAAGGCGGCTTCGGCCTTGGCCAGCTCACCCAGGCGCTCGAAGGTGAGGCCCAGGTAGCCCCACGCGCGTTTGTGATCGGGCACGCGCTGGATCACCTCCTCCAGCACGTCCCGCGCGAGGTGGCTCTGCCCGGTCTTCAGATAACACAGCCCCAGGTTCACGCGCGGGCTGATCTCGTTGGGGCAGGCCTTGATGATCTCTTCGTAGATGCCGATCGCGCGCGGGTACAGGCCGAGCCTGAAATACACGACGCCGAGCAGGCCCTGGCCCTCCGTGTCCGCGGGCTGGAGCTTGAGCGCGCGCTCGAGCTCCTCCTTGGCCTGCGGCACGCAGTTGTCCTGCAAGAGCTCGCTGCCGCGGTAGAGGTGGTAGAGGAAGTCCTCCCCGTCGAAGTTGCCGGAGGGCGGCGCCTCCGAGTCCGAGGGTGCGGGCTGCGGGCGCGTAGTCCGAGCGCCGATCGGTCCGAGGGTCGCGCGCTGAGAGAGCGCGCCGACCGGAGCGGCGGGATCAGCGTCGTCAGTCATCGGTGCGAAGCGGGCAGGGTACCGCGGGCAGGCGGCCAGGGCGCTAGATTTTTGCGGCTTCTACCGCTTGATCCAGGGAAAATCGCTGCTCGTGCAGCGCGCGGCCCACGATCGCGCCGACGATGCCGGAGCCAGCCTTGGCCAGCGCGCTGATGTGGGCGAGGGTGCCGACGCCGCCGCTCGCGATGACCGGTACGCTCGTGTCACGCCCCAGCCGCGCCGTGGCGT
>JAEYOT010000867.1 GCA_023411445.1 Pseudomonadota bacterium | reverse complement strand
GAACAAACCGAGGCGCGCCGGCAGCGTGTCGCGCGCGTGCACGAGCCGCAGCCGCTTGCAGACCAGGCCCTCTCGCTCCGCTGCGGCCAAGAGCTCCGGCAGCTGGGCGGCGGGGTAGCTGAACAGGGCGCGGCCCGTCTTGCGCGACAAGATCGCCGCCGCAGCGCGCAGGAAGGGCGCGACCTCGCCGCTCCGGGCCTGTGCCTTGCCAGGAGCGCGCGCGGCGCGGTGGCTGTGCGCCGGGTAGTACGGCGGGTTACACAGCACGAGCGGCACGCCGCTGTCGTGGAGCCTGGTGGTCGTGAGATCCAACTGTTTCACGTCGCCGTCGCCGCCGCTGGTCTGCAAGTTCAGGCGCGCCAGCTCCGCGAGCCGGGGGTCGGCTTCGACCAAGAGCGCACGCCGAGCCAAGCCCTGAGCCAGCGCCAAGAGCCCCAACGCGCCGACCCCAGCCCCCAGATCCACGACGCGCTCCACCCGGCGCGGCCCCGCGAACGCGACGAGCAGCAGCGAGTCCACGTTGACGCGGTAGCCCGTGCGCGGCTGGGCGAGTCGCACTTTGCCCCCCAAGAGCGTGTCGGTGGGGACGGGCGGGCTGGGCACGGCCCGCGACTCTGCCGTTCGCTCGCGTGGCTTTCAAGTCGGCTTGCCGGCGCACCGGGAGCATGAGAGGTGATGGCAGCGACATGAGCACGCAGCAGGGCCCGCGGCGCGAGCAGAGCGCGCTGCTACGTCGGATGGCGCACTGGGGCGCGCTCAAGGGGCCGCGCGGCTTGGTGCGTTGGGGGCCGCGCCCCATCGCGGCGGCGTTTTGGCTGGCGCTACCGGACGTGCGCCAGCGCATCGCGAGGAACCTGCAGCGCATCCACGGCGAGCGCCGCGCGTTGCTCGAGCAGCTGGACGTGATGAGCACGCTGGGCAACTACGCGGCGTGCTTCACCGAGGCGATGGCGGCCGAGCGCCCCGACACGGTGCCGCGCGTCAGCGTGACCGGCGAGGAGCACCTGCGCGCCGCCCTCGCGCAGGGCGGGGTGGTGCTGGTGACGGCGCACGTGGGCCCGTGGGAGCTGACGGCGCAGCTGCTGCGCAAGAACCTCACCGCGGACGTGCTGCTGGTGATGGAGCCGGAGCCCAACGCCGAGGCGCGCCGCCTGCAAGACGGCTGGCGCAGCCAGCGGGGTCTGCGCGTGCTGCACGTGGGCCAGCACCCCATGGACGCGCTGCCGCTGATCGCGCACCTGAAAAAGGGCGGCGTCGCGGCCCTGCAGATGGATCGCGTGCCACCGAGCGGACGCGTCCTGACGGTGTCGCTGTTCGGCGCGCCCTTCCGGGTACCGGAGGGCCCCTTTCGCTTGGCCGGCCTGAGCGGCGCGTTGATGGTACCGGTGTTCGCGCGGCGCACCGGGTTCTTCGAGTACGCGCTGTCGATCGCCGAGCCCTTGCGGCTCCCGCGCCACGCCGGGGCCGAAGAGCTGACCGCCGCCGCTCAGCGCGCCACGGACGCGATGCAGGCCTGGATCCGGGACGTGCCCACGCAGTGGTTTCATTTTGCCGACGGCTGAGGGCAGCCCGCCTGGCTCGGCGCGCCGGCTTACGCTATAGACGGCCTCCCCGATGCGCCTCGTCAGTGGGGTGTGTCCATTCTCCTTGAAACAAAAGTCATGATCCTTCGCGTCGGACAGAGTCCCTCCGCCATGGCCATCGCGCGCTATGCCAAGCACCTGGATTTGCTCGAGGTGCGGCTGGATAACGGCCCTCCTCGCAAGCGCACGCTCGAAACCATGAGGAGCGAGTCCCCCGAGCACATGGCTTTCGCCGTCGTGGTGCCGAAGCTGCTCGCCGCGCTGGAAAACGAAGCGACCGAAAAGGACGTGACGCCCGTGCTGGACACGGCGCGCGGCCTGCAGGCTCGATGGATCGTGCTGCGCACCCCACCGACGGCGCGGCCGTCCTCGCGCACGCGCGCGCGGCTGGCGAAGCTGATCGAGCTGCTCAAGCCTGCCGGCGTCGCCATCGCCTGGGAGCCGAGCGGCTTGCTGGCTGAAGCGGAGGCGGAGGAGCTAGCGGCCTCGCTCGAGGTAACGCTCGCGCGCGATCCGGCGCGGGACGACTTGCCCGAGGGAGACGTCGCGTACGGGCGCATCCAAGCGCTGGGCACCGGTGGTCGCGTGCGCGCGTCGGCGCTCGAGCGCGCTGCAGAGCGCCTGGCGGCCTTCGAAGAGGCCTACGTCGTGATCGAGGGCGACAACGCCCTCCGCGCCGCGAAGGATCTGCGCAGCATGCTGGGCGCCCTGGGCCCAGGCGCTGACGAGGAGCTGGAGGATGAGGAGCTCGACGACGAGGGGGAGGACGAAGACGACGAGGACGAGGACGAGTCGTGAGCGTGCGGCTGCGCGCGCTGGCGCGCTCGAACGATCCTGCTTGTGAAGCGGCCGCAGGTGAAGAGCTGACGCGCGGCGGTACGGCGATCGACGCCGTGCTGGCGGGCTACTTCGCGGCGGCGGGCTCGTACCCCGGCGTGCTGCTCGGCCACGTCACCGTGCTGCTGGGCGGGACTGGCTCGGGTGATCGCGCCTTCGACGGTCGCGTGCGGCAGCCAGGAAAGAACGCCAAGCGCCCGCGCGGCACCTTTCCGGGCGAGACGCCGCCCACCGCCGCGCGCGTCGGCGTGCCCAGCTCGGTACCGGCG
>JAEYOT010000780.1 GCA_023411445.1 Pseudomonadota bacterium | reverse complement strand
TGAGCTCGATCTTGGTCGGGCCCACGACGATGTTCTTGTAGGTGACGATGTCGGGGCAGCCGTCCTCGTCCTGGTCGCCGTCGAAGTCCTCGGGCTCGTTCGGGCACTGGTCCCGGACGTCCGGGATGCCGTCCTTGTCGTTGTCGTGCTCGGGGCAGCCGTCCTCGTCCTCGAAGCCGTCCTTGTCCTCCGGATCGTCCGGGCACTTGTCCTTGTGGTCCGGGATGCCGTCACCGTCGCGATCGCCCGGCACGTTGACCTCCGGGCAGCCGTCTTCGTCACGATCGCCGTCACGATCTTCAGGGACGTTCGGGCAGCGGTCGTCTACGTCCAGGATGCCGTCGTTGTCGTTGTCGGGATCCGGGCAGCCGTCGCCGTCTTGAAAGCCGTCGAAATCCTCCGGCTCGTCGGGGCACTGGTCTTGATCGTCCTTGTAGCCGTCACCGTCGCGATCGCCGATCGACGGCTCGAACACGAAGCCGAGGATCAAACGCACGTCGGCCGCCTCGAAGCCCGTCGACCAGGCGCGGCTACCGCCACCCATCATCAAGTAGCTGTTGCGCTCCACGAACAACTTGATGCCGCCCACGACCTCTTGCGACAGCTTCTGCTTCTTGTCGGAGTCCCCGCCCAGCTGGTAGCTGCCGTACGTCTCGGCGACGAGATCCAGGGCGTCGAGGACGCGGTACGACAGGCCTAGGTTGAACGTCGCGAGGTTCCTGCCTTCGAAGTTGCCTTCCTTCAGCTGGAACTCGCCGCCGCCGTTGGGAGCGAGCCCGAAGCGCGCGTCCTCGCCGGTGTGGCCGCGGTAGCCGACGTTGAGACCGACGTGGAAGCGCCGGGTGGAGCCGAAGTGATTCTCCACCACCAGCTGCGGCCAGTACCAAAAACCGGGATCTGCTCCGAGATCTCGCGGCGCGCTGCCGATGGGAATGCCCGCCTGCACCACAGCTGCGAGGCCGATGGTGCGATCCACGCGCGTCAGCCGGAACTTGCCGTGCAGCGCGATGTTCGAGATCTTCTGCGCGTCCAGCGGGGCGGAGTTGTAAGTGGCGCCGCTCGGCCCGACACCGTAGGCCGGATCGCCCGTCATCAAGATGACCGGAATCGACAAGCCCACCACGCCGATGTTGGCGATGCCGTAGTTGAAGCCGAACGTGCCCTGAATGGAGTTGGGGACGAGCGCAGGAACACCGGTCCCATCCTCACCGTCAGCGACCTCACACTGCTCGTCAGCGCACTCAGCCCCATCGCTACCTTGCGGCACGCGATCCACGCGCGTGCGCATCAAGTTTCGCCCGTAGTCGAGCACCAAGCCGAAGCTGATGTTGTTGGCGCCCAAGATGTCCGAGCCGTTGACGGAGAAGAACCCCTTCGAGTCGACGGCGGGTCGGAACAGGTGCGTGTCCAGACCGTCTCCGTTGCCCTCGGGGGCGCGGCTGTCTCGCGCTTGCGCCGACGCGACCGCTGGCAGACCGAGGACCGAAAGGAGTATTGCCGTTCGGCTGGTCCTCACGCACAAGCGATCCAGCGCCTTGAGCATCCTTCTCATCTCCATCATGGTCTCGACAGGTTCGGTAGAAGCGGTCCGCCAGCGAGCGCGCACGAGCCCACTGGCAGCGGCCACGCCGGTTCGGCAGGCCGCAGAAAAGCTGGCAAATCCAGCGTTTACGCACGCTAGCATCGCCAAAATTGGCGTGTCAACGTAGGCTCCGGGGTTGCTTGCTCATACGCGTTTTCCAGGGCCCCTGGCGATTTCCAAGACTCGCTCTGCTCCCGCTCTGCGCGCTGGGTTTGTTTACCGCCGGCCAAGCGCGTGGCGAGACGCCGACGCTCGCCGGCAAGTGGACGGCCAGCCCGCTCAGCGTCAATTGGCAGCTGGGGGATTGGGGCAAGGCCTGCGGCCCGGCGCCGACCGGGGGCGGCGAGGCCGGCGGAGCCGTAACCATCACGGAGAGCGGGGGCGAGCTCACCATCAGCGGAGTCGGGCAAACGTACTCCACCACTCAATGCTGGGAGCGCTACCCCGGCATCCAGCGCATCAGCCACAGCGCCTCGGCGCGGAGCTACCGCAACGTTTGCAAGACCAACGCCGGCGATCCGCGGCAAGCCACGCTGATCACGACTATCTCCGCGACCGATAACCGCATCAGCTTCGACGAGACCGGGCAGTACCAGTTCGTGATCGAAGGTCAGAACTGCACCGCGAGCGTCCGGCGTACGCGCAGCTACACGCTGGTGCTGCGCGCCGGCGAGCAACCCACCAGCCAACCGACCGCTCAGCCTGCCCCAGCGGCTGCGCAGCCCCGCGCCTGCGAAAATCCGGGCCTGCCGGAGCGGCTCGAGGTCCGGCCATCCCGCAAGCTGATGCGCCCTGGGGAATCCTTCGAGTTTCGCACCGCCGTGTTGGATGGCGCCGGCTGCGTGACTGCAGGGCATCCGACCTGGCGCGTCGCCTCCGGCAGTAGCGCGCTGAAGGTGACGGGCCCCGGCAAGGTCACGGCCGCGGCCGACGCGCCTGAGTCCGAGGTCACGCTGGAGGTCGCGCTGGCGGATCGCTCGGTGCGGGTGATCGTGGAGATTGCCGCCAAGGATCGCTACGAGGCCCTGCTGCGGGCGCGAGGCCTGGACGAGAGCGGGGAGTCGAAGGACGCCGCGGTGCTGCGCGTCGCCTCTGAGTCGCTGGGCGGTCGTGAGGTCGTGGCGCGCGACGAGTCGCCGGAGAAGACGCGTTGGTTCGTGGCGCTGGCCGGCGGTGCCGCGCTCCTGCTCGGGCTGGTCGGCCTGCTGTTGGTGCGGCGCGGGCGCCGTCATCCTCTCGAGGCGGTGCCCGAGTCGCCGTCGCAGCCGCGCGCCATGCCGGCGCTGGGCAAAGCCTGCCCCACTTGCCGCGAGGAGTTCACGCCGGACGCGGAGTTCTGCCCGAACGACGGGAACCGCCTG
>JAEYOT010000751.1 GCA_023411445.1 Pseudomonadota bacterium | reverse complement strand
CGGCTCCTTCTCCAAGCAGCGCTGCACGACGGCGTCTAGCGCCGGCGGTAGGTCGCTGCGGTAGCGCTCGAGCGCGGGGACGCTCGCGGTGAGCACGTTGGCGCACACCTGCGGCACGTTCTCGCCTTCGAACGGCCTTTGACCCGTGAGCAGCTCGAACAGCAGCACGCCGAGCGACCACACGTCCGCTCGCTCGTCGACGCTCGCCGGCGTCAGCATCTGCTCCGGGGACATGTACCAAGGTGAGCCCAAGCTCTTGCCCGGATCGGTGAGCGCCGGAGCATGCGGCGAGCCGACGCGCTGCTTGGCGATGCCAAAATCCAGGATTTTGAGCGACAGGAGCCCATCCGGCCGGCGTGCCAAGAACAGATTGGCGGGCTTGATGTCACGGTGGACCAGGCCGGCCGCGTGCGCCTCCGCCAGGCCCTCACAGGCTTGCAGCACGATGTCGACCGCTTCTCCCACGCTGAGCGGGCCGCGCTCGTGCAGGTAATGGTCGAGCGCCACGCCCTCGAGCTGCTCCATCACCAAGTACGGCTCCCCCGAGTCCAGCAAGCCGACGTCGAAGACGCGCGCGATGTGCTCGCCCTTCAGCTTCGCAGTCGCGCGCGCTTCGTTCACGAAGCGCTGCACCGCTTCGACGTCATCCCGGAGCTCCGCGTGGATCAGCTTGATGGCGATGGGAGTACCGAGCAGCACATGGGTGCCGGCGTAGACCACGCCCATCCCCCCGCCGCCCAAGAGCTCGCCCACCAGGTAGCGTTCACCGATCACTTGGCCGGGGGCGATCGCCGCCTGGCTCGGGAGGGTCTCGGCGCTGGCGTCGGCGGTCACGCCGGCGGTAAAGCAAGGAGCGATCCAACGCGGGGCGTGCGGAACGAGCGTGGGCCACCCGCGTCGAGACAGCACGCCTCGTTACAATTCGAGCACGTGTGCTCAATTGCGACAGACCGCCCGTATATCGCCTGCGTTTCGCAATTACCGTCGTAGCGCACTGCTACGCACTACGGCTTCGGCTCTCTGCTAACAGCGAGGGTTGATGGCGACCGCCACGCCCATCGCTCCAACCATCGCGAGCCACGCGGCTTCGGGCCCGCTGCGCCATGGCGTGTGGACGCGGCTAGTGCAAGCCATCCGCGCGGTGCTGGCGTCCGAGATCGGCGGGCGCTTCCGCCTGATGTTCGGCGGCATCCTGGCGCTCTTGCTGGCCATCAGCGGCCTCAACGTCGTCAGCAGCTACGTGGGCCGCGACTTGATGACGGCGATCGAGCAGCGCAGCCACTCGGCGTTCGTGACCACGGCGTTGCTGTACGTGCTGGTGTTCACGGCGCTCACGGTGGCGGCAGCGTTCGTGCGCTTCATCGAGGAGCGCTTGGCGCTCTTGTGGCGCACCTGGCTCACCCGCGACCTCGTCCAGCGCTACTTGGATCACGGCGCCTACCTACGCCTGCGCGAAGCGGGGGATCTGGGTAACCCCGACCAGCGCATCGCGGACGACGCGCGCTCCTTCACCGGCACTACCTTGTCGTTCGCCCTGATCTTCATCAACGCCGTCTTCGCCATCGTGGCGTTTTCCGGTGTGATGTGGTCGATCAGCCGTCTCCTCTTCGTCGTGGCCGTAGCGTACGCCGCCCTCGGCTCGCTGTTCACGGTCGTGCTGGGCCGCCCGCTGGTACGCCTCAACTACGACCAGTCCGATCGTGAGGCGAGCTTCCGCACTGAGCTCGTGCACGTCGGTGAGAACGCGGAAGCGGTCGCGCTGCTCCAGCTGGAGCGCCGGCTGGCGGGGCGCCTGAGCCGCCGAATCGATGCGCTGGTGGCGAACGCGCAGCGCATCATCACGGTGCACCGCAATCTCTCCTTCTTCACCACCGGCTACGCCTACGGCATCCAGCTGCTGCCTGCCCTGATCGTGGGTCCGCTGTTCATGCGCGGCGCGGTGGACTTCGGCGTCATCACGCAGTCGGCGATGGCGTTCGCTCACCTGCTCGGAGCCTTCTCTCTAATCGTTATGCAGATCCAGCAGCTATCGTCCTACGCGGCCGTGCTGGTGCGCTTGGGGCGCTTGACCGCGGCGGTCGAGAACGCCAGCGCCGCCGAGCGACCACCCAGCGTTGAGCTCGAAGGTCCGGAGCGCATCGTGTTCGACGACGTGACCTTGCGCTCGCGCGGCGACGGCGAGCTCTTGGTCGCGCACCTCACGGTGACCATCCCGGCCGGTACGCGCCTGCTCGTCACCGGCACGGATCAGGCGCGCCGCGCCCTCTTTCGCGCCACCGCGCTGGGCCGCGACGCTGCCACGGGCGTCATCACGCGGCCCCCTCCCGCGCGCATTCACTTCCTACCGGAGCGTCCGCACCTGCCACCTGGTACGCTGCGCGAGCTGCTCTCCAATAGTCAGGAGCTGGAGCAGGACGACGAGCGCCTCGGGAGCGTGCTCGACGCTTTGGGGCTGAAGCCGGCGCTCGAACGCGTCGGCGGCTTGGACGCCGACGGGGATTGGGGACACAGCCTGTCGCTGAGCGAGCAGCAGCTGCTGGCGTTTGGCCGGGTGCTGCTCAGCGCGCCGGCGTTCGTGTTGATGCAGAGCCCAGGCACCACCATCGCGCCCGAGCAGCTCGCGCGCGTGCTCCGCCGGCTCGAGGAGGCCCAGATCACCTACATCGCGTTCGGTGACGTGGACGCCTCGCCGGGCGCTTACGACGCAGTGCTCGAGCTTCACGCCGGCGGCACCTGGAGCTTTCGGCGCAGCTGAACGCGAGCGTTCGGGCTCAGGACGCGCCTTCCAGGCGCCCGTCGACACGTCGTGGTAGCGTGAGGCTGCACGAGGCGCTGGGGCACGCGCGATGCACGTCATAGGGGCTGGCCCAACACCGGGAGCAAGCCATGACTCATCGCACCATCGTTTGGCTGTTTGCCGTGAGCGCCGTCGCGTGCTCGCACCAAGAGCGCCCGCAGAGCGCCCACGCCGAGCAGGCGCCTGTCCCCGCGCGGCTGGAGACCGCGCAGGTCAGCGAATCCGCGCCGCCTCAGCAGGGCATCCCCGGCGATCCGCCGGTCGTGGAGCCGCCCACCGCCGCTCCCAGTCCTCCCCCCGACCAAACGCCGCTCACGCTCACCCCCGCCTCCGGTACCGGCGCGCCACGCCAAACCAGCGCCGCGCTGGTCGGCAACGACGGCTCGCGTGACAAAGCCGAGACCGACGCGGACCGCGAGTCGTTGCGCGAAATCCGGGAGCTTATCGCGGAGGACGCCAGCCTGCGCAGCGCCGCGTCGCAGGTGGTCATCGTCGCTCGCGACGGTCGCGTGTGGCTGCGCGGCCAGGTCAACACCGCCGCCCAAAGAGCAGCCATCGAGCGAGCCGCGCGGCGCGCCGGCAACGTGCTCAGCGTGAACAACGAGCTCGTCGTCATGGAATGAGGCGGCCGCTGACTTCCTGCTACGCTCCGGTCAGGCGGCCCCTTGATCACGCATCCGGAGAAGATCCTCTTTCCCGATTGTGGAGTGACCAAGGGAGAGCTTTGCGCCTACTACGAGGCGGTGGCAAAGCTGATGCTCCCTCACCTGCGCGGGCGCCCAATCACGCTCGAGCGTTACCCGGCCGGCATCCACAAGAAGGGGTTCATCCAGAAGGACGTGGCCAAGGGCTCTCCGGAGTGGCTGAACCGCGTCGAGGTACCCAAGCGCGCCTCGGGCGAAAGCGTCCACTACGCGCTGGCGTACGAAGCGCGTGATCTAATCTGGATGGCCAACCAGAACTCGATCACACCGCACGTGTGGTGCTCGCGTGTCCCCCAGCTCGAGCAGCCTGACTGCTGCGTGATCGATCTGGATCCGTCGCGGGAAGACGCGCAGGGTCTCAGCCGCGCGGCTTTGGCCGTCAAGGCCGCGCTCACAGAGTTGGGACTTTCGAGCTTCGTGAAGACGTCCGGCTCGAAGGGGTTTCACATCTTGGTGGCGCTGGCTCCTGGCGCCACGTTCGAGGACAGCTGGCGTTTTGGTCACGGCGTAGGGCGGCTCTTGGTGAAGAGACATCCCGACGTCTTCACCCAGGAGTTCATCAAGCAGGATCGCGCCGGGCGCATCCTGGTCGACACGGGACGCAACGGGCGCGGCGCTACCTTCGCTGCTGCCTACGCGGTGAGAGCGCGACCGCTGGCGCCCGTCTCGGCGCCCTGCACCTGGCAAGAAGTGGAGACGGGCGCCGCGCAGCCGCAGTCTTTCACGCTGCGCTCGCTGCCCGAACGGCTGGCGACGCACGGCGATCTCTGGGGCGACATCACCGCTCACGCGCGAGCGCTCGCTGAGCCGCTCGCCCGCTTGCAAGCGCTGCTGACGGAGGAGGATTGGCGCGAGGCAGCGGCGGCAACAACGCGGCGGCCTCGCTCGCGCAAGGCGGGTCGGGCCTGAGTCGTCGCTAGCCCGCCGCCAGCTCCCTCACGATTCGGGCGTCAAGCGCAGCAGCTTGCCGCTCTTGCCGTCGGTCAAGAGATACAGCGCGCCGTCCGGCCCTTGCGCGACCTCACGAATCCGCTCTTCGCGATCGGTGAGCAAACGCTCCTCACCAGTGACGCGCTCACCCTCCACGATCAGCCGGATGAGCGCCTTGCTGGATAGGCCTGCGATGAAGAAGTTGCCTTTCCATTCGGGGAAGAGCTGTCCTGAATAGATCGCGAGCGCTCCGGGCGAGATGACCGGATCCCAGTAGTAAACCGGCTGCTCCATGCCGGGAGCCTGGGAGGTTTCGTGGATGGGCGCACCCGAGTACTCCTCGCCGTAGCCGATCGTCGGCCAGCCGTAGTCCTTACCCTTGACGATCAGGTTGAGCTCGTCGCCGCCGCGAGGGCCCATCTCGGCGACCCACAACCGGCCCTGCGCGTCGAACGCGGCGCCGAGCGGATTTCGATGACCGCTGCTCCAGATCTCGGGGCGAGCACCGGCGCGACCGACGAACGGGTTGTCCTTCGGCACGGCGCCGTTCGGCTGGATGCGGGCGATCTTGCCGAAATGACTCGCCAGGTCCTGCGCTTGCACGCGGCCAGCTTTCACGGAGCGCTCGCCCAACGCCACGTACAGGTGCCCATCCGGACCGAAGGTCAAGCGGCCGCCAGCGTGCTTGCTGGACTCGAGCGTGGGAGTCGCCTTGAACAGGATCTCGAGCTCGGTCAGCTTCGGCGCCTTACCGTCGTCGACCAGCCGTGCCCGCGCCACGTTCAAGCCGTTGCCGCCCTGACGCGGCTCGACGTAGCTGAAGTAAAGTAGCCGGCTCGTGGCATGATCGGGCGCCACTACCACGTCGAGCAGCCCCACCTGGTCTTCCCCGACCACGGGGGGCACGCCGCTCACGGCGGGCGATTTCTGACCGCCCGGGCCGATGATGCGCAGCCGCCCGGCGTGCTTCTCGGTGACCACCAGGCGCTTGTCCGGAAGAAAGTCCAAGGCCCAGGGTTGCTCGAGCTCGGTCGCTACGTCCTCCACCTTGAACTTGGTGCGCGTGGTCCGCGCTTCGGCCCGAGTTTGGCCTGCGAACGCGGGCTTGAGCTCGGGCACGTTCGGCGGCGCCGTCTCCACCGGCACGCCCGAAGGCTGCGGGCCGACGCGCGCCGCGGTGGCCTCACCTTGACCATCGGCGGACTCGACCTTCGGTACCTGCACTGGGCCTTTGGTGCGAGACGGCGTCTCGTTGCACGCCGAAAGTAGCAAGACGGCCAGGGCTGCGGGAATGCACCAGAGCGAGCTCATCGTTGTCTCCTTGGTCAAGGTCTCACGCTCGAAGCACGCACCGAGCCGCCAAGCGACGTCTCGCTGCCGAGCAGCGGAGCACGGCGCAAGCGCAGGGGCGCCGCCTCCGCATAGCCCTCGCGCGCAGCCCGCACCAAGTGGTGAGCGGGCGCGAGACGACAGGCCGGGTCCACGGCGTCGAGCTCGCCGGTGAGCTGGTAGGCCTGGCAGCGACAGCCGCCTCGATCCGCGTGCCGACCGTCGCAGCTGCGGCAGGCGAGCGGCAAGCCCGCGTCACCGCGAAAGCGTCGCAGCGCCTCGGACTCGATCCAAAGTCGCGAAAGCGGCGCGGAACGCACATCGTCGAAGCTCAGGCCCGGCAAGCTTCGAGCGGCGTGGCACGGGAGCAGCAAGCCCTCCGGCGTGATCACGAGGTAGCGCTCCGCCCAACCGCTCATGCAAGCGCGCGGGTGGCCTGCGTAGTAATCCGGCAGCACGAACAGCACGTCCGCGCGGCCACGCAAGCGTTCCGCTGCAGCGCTCGCCGTCTGGCGCGCCCGCTCGATCTGCTGGGCCGAGGGCAGCAGCTGCGAGCGATTGAGCAGCGCCCAACCAAGGTACTGCGCGTTGGCGAGCTCGATCCGCTGCGGCTCTAACCCCTCGGCCAGCGCCAAGAGCTGCGGCAGCTCGTCGATGTTCTGGCGGTGGAGCACCACGTTGATGGTGAGCGCGAGCCCGAGCTCCCGCGCCCAGCTCGCCACCTCACGCTTGCGGGCACGCGCATCCACCCCGCAAATCCGCAAGGCAGCGTCAGCGCTCGCCGCCTGCAGCGAGAGCTGCACGTGGTCCAAGCCTGCGTCGCGCAGGGCGACCAGGCGCGCACGACTCAGCGGCAGGCCGCTCGTGATCAGGTTCACGTACAAATCTAGCGCGCGCGCCTCCGCCATCAGCGACTCGAGCTCCGCGTAGAGCAGGGGCTCGCCGCCGCTGAAGTGCACCTGCAGCACGCCCAGCCCCTCCGCCTCGCGGATCACGCGCCGCCACTCAGCCGCGCTGAGCGGTGCTGCCCGCCGCTCGAGCCGCTCAGGGTTGGAGCAGTACGCGCAGCGCAGCGGGCAAGCATAGGTGAGCTCGGCCACCAGCGTGTAGGGTCGCGGAGCGCTCACGGCTCCCGCACCTCGAGCAGACCGCGACGGTCCAGCTCGTCCAGCAAGCCGAGCACGTCTGGTACGCTCTCCCCGTCACGACGCTCTGGGGCCGCGGCTCGCGCGATCTCGAGCACGCTGCGCTCACCGTCGCACAAGAGCAGCACGGTGGCGGCGCTGGTGCTCAGGCGGAAGCCGCGCTCGGGTGCCAGCAAGAAATGGGCGTGCTCATGGCGATCCCAGCGTAGGCGCGCGTGCCGTTTCAGGCGCGGGCAGGCCGATGCTTTCACCGGAGCCTCGCCCCGGGCGGAGGCGGCAGCTGCAAGCAATCCAAAAGGTGCCACAGCATCTCCGTCTTCTGGATCAGGGCGTTCACGCACGCCTCTTGCTCGCTGCGCGTTCGGGCACGCTCCAGCACGAAGGCCAGCCCCTCCTGCGAGTCACGCCGCGCCCGCGGCACGCGCTGTCTGAAGTACTCGAGCGCGCTCGGGCCGATGAAGCGGTAGTGGCGCTCGAACGCCTCGATGCGCTGGCTCATCAGGTCCGGCGCGAAGCACTCCGTGAGCGACGAGGCCACCGCCTCGACTAGCGATGACCTTCGCACGAGCTCCACGTACGCGTCGCACGCAAAGCGCACGCCCGGGAGCACGTCCGCAAACGACAGCAGCCGCTGCCGCGAGGCTCCCAGCCCTTCACCTAGGCGGAGCCAGAGCTCGATGCCGCCCTCACCGTCGCGCTCACCATCGTGATCGACGATGCGGCGAAGCCACAGGCGCCGAAACGCGCTGTCCTCGGATTTAGCCACAATCAGCGCATCCTTGATGGGAATGCGCGTTTGATAGTAAAATCGATTACTCACCCAGCTGACCAGCTCCGGCCGGCTCAGCGCACCCTCGTGCATACGCAAGTGGAAGGGGTGCTGGGCGTGGTAGCGCAGCGAGCCCTCGCGCTTCAGCCGTTCGAGGAACTGCTCCGGCGTCCAAGGCGCGACAGTCATAGCGCTCAACCGCCGGTGAGAGCCGCGTGCGGCTCGGGCTGCGGCGCCGCAAACGGCAGGTCGTCATCGCGCTCGCCCGGAGCATCGGGCTGGTAGCCGCCGATCTCGGCGTTCATGTCGATCTCTTCGAGCACGGGCGTCTCCCAGGGCGTCATGGGCTGCGACGTCAGCAATATCCGTACCTCGCGCGTGCAAACGTTTGGCACGCGGCTCGCACGGCGCGCGGCGTGGGTCTTCGCATCATCGTGCTCGGGTCGGCAGCGGGCGGCGGTTTTCCGCAGTGGAACTGCGGCTGCGCCAACTGCAGCGCCGTTCGGCAGCAGCGTCCCGGCTACCGCGTGCGCACGCAGGACTCGCTAGCCGTGTCCGCGGACGGTCGCAGTTGGTGGCTGCTGAACGCTTCACCAGACCTACTCGCGCAGATCCAGGCGACACCAGAGCTGTGGCCTCGCGATGTGCGGCACTCGCCGATCGCCGGCGTCGTGCTCACAAACGGCGATCTCGACCACACGCTCGGTTTGCTGCTCTTGCGTGAGTCGCAGCGACTGGTGGTGTACGCCACGGCGCGCGTCATCGAGGGGCTTCGCAAGAACATCGCGCTGAAGACACTCGAGCGTTTCCGCGAGCAAACGCGCTGGCACGCGCTCGAGCTGCGGCGGCCGGTGGAGCTCTCCGGCCCGGGGGGAGAGCCGAGCGGAGTCTCGCTTTTGCCGCGGCCAGCAGCCGGCAAACCACCGCTGCACCTGGCAGGCGCCTTCGAGCCGAGCGAAGAAGACAATGTCGCCCTGCAGGTGAGCGCGCGCGAGGGCGGCTCGCTCGTCTACGCCAGCGCCCTCGCGCAGGTGGATGCCGATGCCGTGACGGCCTTGGAAGCGGCGAGCGCTTGCTTTCTGGATGGCACGTTCTGGTCCGAGGAAGAGCTGCCGTCTCTCGGCGTAGCGGCGGGCCCCGCGCGCACCATGGCGCACCTGCCGATCAGCGGGCCCGACGGCAGCCTGCAAAAGCTCAGCCGTATCACGCGCGCACGCCGCTTCTACACGCACGTGAACAACACCAACCCCATTTTGAACGAAGCGTCCCCCGAGCATGCTCGCGTCCGCGAAGCGGGTTGGGAGGTGGCGACGGATGGGTTGAGGCTCGAGCTGTAGGTGGCTCGGACGCCAACTGGTCACGCCACATTTCGGCCCCGCTGTTACTTTTGCGAAACGCCAGCCGTAGTACCGTGCGAGCTGGATGAAGCAGGAGACCCGAGCCGCCGCGTTCCGTCGATCGATGCTGTTGGCCCTCGCCGCCTGCCTGGCGCTGCTCGCCTGGGGCATCTTTGCAACGACCGTGCGCACGCCCCCGACGCCGCGCGGCCCTATCCAAGCGCCGATGCAGCAGCTCCCGGTCGAACGCGGCGCTCCCGCGGGTGAAACGTTCCCCGCCAGCTGAAATCCGGCGCGGTTTGAGGCCCGACTGAGGGCTATCGGGGATCACCCTCGCCTGGGCTAGGGTGGTGTCGTGACGCTACCGGCGCCCGCGGCCCAGCCCAGTGCGGCCCAACCCAGCAAGGAGGCGCGGCCCAAGGGGTCGCTCACCATGGGCGCGGTCCTAGCCGTGGTGCTGGGCGTCGACTGGTGGCTCCCGCTGCGGGGCTGGCCCTCTTACGGGTTGGGCGTCGTGATCAGCGGGCTTGTGCTGCCGTGGGCCGTGCTGACCCTGCGCTTCGTCTCCGCCACGCCCGAAGAGCGGTACGACCCTCGCCAAGTGCGGCTGGCGCGCGAGCGGCGCCTCCACGGCATGGCGCTGCGGCTCGGGCTGATCTTGCTGACCTGCGCGCTCGTCGTGGCGAAATGGTCGGTGCTGCTGGCCGCCGAGGGGAGCAACCAGGCCTACGTCGGCGCCTCGCGCAGCTACGCGCTCGGCCTCGGGCTCCTCACCGCGCTGGGACTGGTCGCCCGCGACCTGCGAGCCTCGCGCTTTCTCGCCACCGCGTCCATGCACCC
>JAEYOT010000719.1 GCA_023411445.1 Pseudomonadota bacterium | reverse complement strand
ACCGCCGTCGGCATCACGATCACGGCGGGCGGGCGCGGAGGCGGGGGCGGAGCGGGCGGCGATGATGATGGTGGCGGCGACGGCGCCGCTTCTTCGACCGAAACGGACTGCGCAAAGGCGCCGGGTGCGTGAAGGAGCATCACCCCGAAGAGCACGGGCACGCGCATTCTCGACCACACCGGCACCTCCCCCTGTGGGTAGCACAGCGCCCGAGCTTGTTGCGCGAAAGCGTTCAGGAATCTATGCTGATAAGAATGCCTTTGCTTCGATCGGCGTCGCGCTTCGGTCGCTCGCTCGCCGCCTTGGCCCTCGCCGCTCTCAGCGCGCAGACCGCGAGGGCGGAGGCCAAGACCCTCTACTTTCCGCACCAAGACGAGCGCCTGCTGCAACCGTGGCAAAAGAACGGCGGCGCAGCGCTGCTGCCCGCGGGCGCCGGCCCCGAGCAGCGCGTGCCGCTCGTCGTCTTCTTGCACGGCACTAACTCCGCGGGGGACCAGTACCTGTGGATGGGCGGGCGCAAGGATCTTCGCCCGCTCGCGCGGCGCCTGGTGGAGAGCGAGCAGGTGCAGCCGTTCGTGCTCGCCGCGCCGAGCCAAACCAAGAACGCCGCGCTCGCCTCCAGGGTCTGGAAAGATTTCGATCTGAGCCAGTTCGTGGAGGACGTGGTCAAGGCTACGGAGGGCCAAGTCGGCATCGACCGCGAGCGCGTAGTGCTGGCAGGTCACAGCGGCGCCGGCTGCAACCCCAGCGGGGGCCTGGCCGGCAACTATTGGAGCGCCAGCACGCCGTTACCGCTCGCGCTCATCTCCATCGACCCATGCCTCGACGCCAAGATGGGGCGCGCCTTCACGCAACGGCCATCCGAGGTGCCGCTCTTGCTGTGGTGGCAGTCGGCGGTCTGGACGCGCGAGCCGGCCAAGTTCAGCGCGGTGCTCATGAGCAGCAAGCCCGAGGGCCGCGTGGATCGTTTGGTGGAGCTACCGCCCGTGGGCGCCAATCCGCACAACGGGATTGTGCCTGTGGCGCTGGAGCGCGCGCTGCGCGAGCTGTTCCCTGTGGAGCAGCTACAGGCCGCTCACAGCCCGCCGAACGACTGAGGCGCTCAGTAGCTGGGCGGCACGCTGCCAGTGAGGCAGGTGATGGTGTTGGGCGCGTCGGGGCTCGAGCTCAGCGCCAGCTCCGGCGCCCGAGCGCTGCCGCGCGCCAGACCTTCCGTGTCCGGCCAGTGCGGGCGTTGCCCCGGCTCCAGGCAGTGCAGCCCGCTCTGAAAGAAGCCGATCACGAAGGTGTGGCCGGCCACACGCGCACCCGTCGCATCGGCAAGCGCGCAGGCGAAGTCCTGCCCCGCGCTGGCCCCGAGCGTCTCACAGGTGCGAAACCAGAGCAGCGCGCTGGGCGTGAGCCGCTCGCGGAAGCGCGCGAAGGCGGCGTGGTGACGATGCGTGGGGGCGAGCACGGAGCGATCGAGCGCTTCGCGATCGATGAACAGGGTGCCCCACTTGCCGTGGCCCCAAAACTGGAGCTCCGCGATCGGCTGCTCTGGCGCGTAGCGTCCCAGCCAAGACAGCGCGTCCGCGAAGCTCACCGCGCCGTAGGCGGCGTCCACACGGTCCAGTCCGCGGTATAGCGCCGAGCCGTACTGCCAGCTGTAGCCCAGGAGCCGCGGCCGGCGCTTGCGCTGGGTGGCGTCGTAAACGACGAGGCGCAGCCCCGACACCGCTACCCCTGACCATCGAGCAGCGCCAGCAGGCGCGGCACCAGATCCTTTTTCACCGCGTCATCACCCTTGATCGAGCCCTCGATCGAGCGACCGCTGGCGTGCCCGCTGTGCTCCGGCACTGCGAACGACGGGATGTACTGTGAGGCGTAGCCAGCAGCGCGTAGCTCGCGGCGATCGCGATCGGCGTCGAACTCGACGAACTTGGTGCCGGCCAGCACCTCATCCAGCTCACCGGAGTCGAACGCTTTGTGAAAACGCTTGCATGGCTCGCACCAGTCCGCACCGACGTACACCAGCACGCGCATACCCTGCGCGTCCGCCTCCTCCACGTGCTGCTGCACGAACTGCTCGAGCGGCGCTCGCCGATCCTTGCGCTTGAGCAGCTGGGGCTTAGCCTTGCTGCGCGCCACGACCGGCGCCGCGCTGGCCTTGCTGTTCGTCGTCCGCTGCTCACCGCGCCCGTTGCACGCGCCGACGACAAAAATCCCGATCCCGGCCAGCAGGAGCGCGCGCGATCGTGTCATCAGGTTGGGAGCCTAGCACCTCCCTGCTAAGGTTCAGGCCGGATGCGCTGTGCGCTCGGGCTCGCCTGCTTTTTGGCCGCGCCGCTGGCAGCTGCGCAAGGCGCCGCGCCGACGAGCACCGAGCCAGCGCCGCCACCGGCCGCCCCCAGGGTGTATGAGCCGCCAGCGCCGCGGGAGAAGGGCTTCGCGGAGCGCAGCCATACTTTACTCGGGTTTCACGCCGGCTTCCCCGGCCAGCTCACGCAAGACGGGCGAGAGCTGTCGTCTAGCAGCACGCTGGGCTTCAACGTGCGGGGTGACACGCCGCTCGCCAAGTACGTGCTGCTCGGACCGATGCTCCAGCTCGGCGCCTGGTCCGCGGACGTGGAGCCCGAGCCCAGCCGAAGCTACGCGATCGATCTGGACTTGGTGCTCAGGCTGCGCCTACCGATCACCACCTCCGGACCGAGCTACCAACTATGGCTCGGTATGCCGGTGGGCTTGACCATCGACATCTTGGGTGACGAGGTGGACCACGTCGCGCCGTACGGCTTGGGCTGGAACATCGGCGTGCTGTTGGGTGGCGCCGTGCACGTGTCTTCCAAGCTTGGCCTGTTCGCGGAAACCGGCTGGCTGCAGCACAAGCTCACCCACACGGCCGACGTCGGTCCGGACTTGGACTTCGTGCTGCAAAAGTGGTGCGTGAACGTGGGCCTCGCGGTCCGGAATTGAGCTGGTCCACGCCTTGCAGTCGCCGGGGCTCATGCTCGGAGCTTGGCGCAAGCGTGTGTGGTGGACAGCGATCATCGGCCTCACGGGCGCCAGCTACGGCGCCTGCGCGTGGTTGTGGGCAGCGCCTTATCGACCGGCGCCGCAGCCTGCGAGCGAGCCGATCAGCACGCCTCCCGCGGCGCTGGCAGCGGTCGTGAACGAGCCGGCGGAGCCGGTCACGGCTCCCAGCAGCGTGCCTGCCGCCCCCGCGCCCGTGAGCGCGAAACCAGCGAGAACACCGGCGCTCGAGCGCACGCGCAACTTCCTGATCGTGGGCTTGGATCGGCGCCCGGACGGCAGCGGGCCCGCGCTGGCGGACACCTTGCTGCTGGTGGTGCTGGACGAGCAGAGCGACCACGTGGGCTTGGTCAGCGTGCCGCGCGACCTGTACGTGACCATCCCGGATGGTCCGACCGATCGCATCAACACCGTGTACCAAGTCGCGAAGCGCTCGAGGCGGGACCCGCTGGCGCTGCTCAGCCGTGTCGTCGAGGACACGCTCAAGTTGCCGATCGAACACGCGCTGGCGCTCGACCTGGGCGTGTT
>JAEYOT010000553.1 GCA_023411445.1 Pseudomonadota bacterium | reverse complement strand
CCCGCGCGCCGCGCGGCGCGCAGCAGCAGGTAACCGAGCGGCACCACTTCCATGGCGCTGCCAGCGAACCAGGCGTTCGCCGACAGGCTCAGCACGAGCAGCCCGGCCGAAAGCGCGAAGCTCCAGTGCATCAGGCGGCGACCGCTCAGGTACACTTCGCACGCCTGACCGAACAGCGCCCCAAAGCCGAGCGCCCAGGTGAGCGCGATCAGCGTCTGGCTGGACGCCCCCAGCCACAGCGCTGGCACCAGCAGCGCCGGCCACAACAAGCTGGTGGCGCCTGGCACCGGTTCACTCCCCGGTGAGTACACGAAGGGCTCGAAGCGCGCGAAGCTCCGCGCGAACTGAAAATGGATGTAGCTGTCGTCGAGCGGCGCGCCCAGCGCACCGCCGCCCGCGCGCCACACCGCCGTCCCGGCCCAAAATAGCAGCGAAAGCGTGCCCAGCCCCAAAGCCAGCAAGCAGGCGCGATGAACCCAGGCGGCGACGCTCGCCGGCTGTGCTACGGCTCCGCCGCCCTGGTTGGGGCTCACAGTCATGACTGCCGCGTCTAACACGAAGCCGAACCCGTACGCAGATGCTCCTCGCCTGCCCGAAGGCGAGCAGGTGGATCCCGGCGCGCTCGTTCGTCCCGGCGCTTCGCTCGAGCTGGAGATCGGCCCCGGGCGCGGCGGCTTCCTATTCGAGCGTCTCGCGGCCGAGCCGGACATCTGCATGCTCGGCTTCGAGATCCGTCGCAAGTGGGCCACCATCGTCGACAACAAGCTCAAGGCCGCAGGTCTCGGCGCTCGCGCGCGCGTGTTCGCTGAGGACGCCCGCTTCGCTCTGCCGCGCCTCCCTGCAGGTTCCCTGTCGCGCATCTATGTCCACTTTCCGGACCCATGGTGGAAGAAGCGCCACGAGAAGCGCCTCGTCGTTAGCAACTCGCTCTTGCCCAACGTGCTCCGTGCGCTCCGCTCCGGCGGCGAGCTGTTCGTGCAAACGGACGTGGAAGATCGCGCCCAGGAGTACCAAGACGCGATCGACGCTTTCCCCGGCCTCGTGCCGGCGCCGGGCGGTCCGCGCATCGCGGAGAACCCGTTTCGCGCGCGCAGCCCGCGCGAGCACCGCGCCATCAAAGATGGGCTGCCGATTCATCGCCTGCTTTACAAGAAGCCCTGAGTCGGGCGTCGTGCTGTCGAGCGGCAAGCCGTAACCGCTGCGCCCCCCGCAGCGTACGGCGGACATGAAGCAATGGCTCCTTCTTGCTCCGCTGCTCGTCGCGTGCGGTGGAGAGAACCAGGATGACGCGGGGGCGCGTGGGCTATTGGCCAAGGTCCGCGCGGAGCAATACCGCACTTGGCAGCGCGCTCCCGGCTACGAAGAGCGCCAGCGCTCGAGCTCCGCGCACAAGAGCGCGGTGGACATTTACGTGAACGAGCCTGTGGTGGAGGTGCTGGCCGCCTCGGAGCCGGCGACGCGCTGGCCGCAAGGCTCGCTCATCGTCAAGGACGGCTTCGACGGTAGTGGTGCGCTCCATCACATCGCGATCATGGAGAAGCGCTCCGGCGGCTGGTACTGGGCCGAGTACGACGACGAGGACAATCCGGTCTACTCCGGCAGTCCCGACATTTGCATCGGCTGTCACGACGCCGGCAGCGACTTCGTGCTCGCGTTTCCGCTGCCTTGAGCGGGCTCTTCGAGCCGCTTGGAAAGGCAAAAAAGTAAGGCTAGGCTGCCCAGAACTATGCGGCTTCGATTCCCTGCGGTCTTTGCCCTGCTCCTGGCGTGCGCCAGCTGCGCCACCTACCGCGAGGATTTGTATCGAGGCCAACGCTTGTACGAGGAGAACCAGTACGAGCGAGCGCTCGCCATCTGGCGCTCGCTCGAGTCGGATACCGATTCGCTCTCCTTCAACGAGCAGGCCCGCTACGCTTACCTGCGCGGCATGACGGACTACCGGTTGGGGTTCCGGGCTGACTCACGGCACTGGCTCGCCATCGCCAAGGCCATCGAGCAAGAGCACTCCGGCGGCCTCTCCCCTGAGTGGAAGCAACGCCTGGACGAGTCGCTGGAGGACTTGAACAAGGACGTCTACGGCGGAGCCGAGCGCTTCGACAAGAGCCGCTCCACCTTCAAAGAGCACACGCGCGAGACCACCGACGAGTCTGACAAGGCTCGCGACGGTCGCTGCTATGCGAACTCGGATTGCCCCGCAGATCACATCTGCGACAACCGCCAGTGCGTGAAGTTGTAGTCAGCTCCGCCGCAGGCCTTCGATCAAGTCCTTCGTTCTGAGCTTCTCCTTCTTGAGCTCTGCGACTTGATGCTGCTCCGAGCTCGTCAGGTACACCCGCCGCTCCAGGCGATTGACCTCGCTGTCCAGAGAACGATGACGACGCTCGAGATCCTCCAGGCTCACTCGCTTCATTCAGCTTCTCCCTCGAGTCGAGTGGTTCGGCGACACGCCGCGAAAGCTGAACCAGAACCACTCAGCATCGACCTTTAGACTAGACCTCTCGGCGCCGAGATCAACGAGTCTTTGCCTGCGCGGCGCGCAATTCACGCCTGACGCAGCAGCAGGGGCGAGTTCGGACCCGCAGGCGAAACATGCGGGCGCGATCGCTACAGCCGGCATCGTGCCGCTTCGCCACGCGCCTGGTAGGCTCGGCGCGATCGATTCATGAAAGCGCTTTCCTTAGGGCTCCTGCTGATTTGCGCGACGGCTTGCGCGACGGGAAAGCCCGCCGCCACGGCTCCTACCTCCGCGCGCTCGGCGCATGAGATCGAAGTGCCGCGCACGGTGATAACGCCCCACACCGGCGCCACCATTCCAGAGCTCTTGCGCGAAGCCGAGGCGCGGGCCACGGCTGTGCGTTGGGCGGAGGCCGCCGCGGCCTACGACCGCGTGCATCGGCTCGACGCTGAGGGTCAAACGGGCGAAGGCGCGCTGTGGGGCGCGGCCGATGCTCACG
>JAEYOT010000622.1 GCA_023411445.1 Pseudomonadota bacterium | reverse complement strand
GCCCATGCCGGCACCGGCGCCGCCACCTGTCCCGCTACCAGCGACCGGACCTGCGCCAGCGGCGGTCGAGGCGCCAGCCGTGGGCGCCGTGCCGCTGCCAGCTCCAGCAGCTGCCATGGACGAGCCGCCCGCACCAGCGGCGGAGGAGCTGCCGCTCGTGCCGTCCGCGGGCGGATCATCAGTCCCGCCGCACGCTGCCACCAGCCAAACACATGCTCCCAGCAACGCCAGCACCGGACCTGCGGTGTGCTTCAGCTCATTACGCATGCGCAGAAGGTAGTCAGCGCGCGCGAGCACGGGCAGATGGCGGATTTGTCCCCCGTCGGTAGGGCCGTCGCTGGTGGCCAGTGCCCGTCCAACGAACGTAAAAAAATACTTCTGGGGGGGACAATCTGGTCATCCAGAGCGACGGCGAGCGTCAGGTACACTCTCGTCACGGCGACGCATGACCATCGAGCTTTTGATTCAGGCCATCGTCCGTCAAACGACGATATTGATCGCTCAGCTTGCCACCTCGCGCGGCGTGCGAGCGCCGCTCGCGCAGGTCGCCGACCGCGTGTTCATGGACTTGGTCCGCGAGCTCGAGCGCCAAGGCGTCAGCCGCAAGGTGAGCGCGGACATGTTCGGCCTGGGTCTTCGCACCTACCGCCGCAAGATCCAGCGCATGAGCGAGAGCGCGACCGATCGCGGCCGCTCACTGTGGGAAGTGGTGCTGGACCATGTTCGCAAGCATGGCCTGGTGACGCGCTTGGAGCTGCTCACGCACCTGGCCCGCGAGGACGAAGCGCAGGTCCGCGCTGTGCTGCGCGATCTGTGTGAGTCACAGCTCTTGTTCTCGTCAGGCGTCGGGGTGAGCACCTCCTACCGCGCAGCTTCGGAAGAGGAGCTTGCCTCGCTTAAGCGCAAGCACGGCGGAGAAGGCGCCGACGAGCTACTCTTGGCGCTGATGTTTCGCGAAGCGCCGCTCAGCCTCGCCGAGGTCGCGCTCAAGGCGCAGTCGGACGTGACCGAAGTGGAGAGCGCGCTCGCACGTCTGCTCGCAGCGGGCCGCATCGAGCGCACCACCGCCGACGGCGTGGAGCGCTACCAGGCGCGTGAGCTCGTGATCCCGCTGGGTGCGCCGGTCGGCTGGGAGGCCGCGGTGTTCGATCACTTCAAGGCGCTCGTCACCACCATCTTGGCGCGCTTGAGCGAAGATCGCGCCGCCGCGCTCGAAGACCAGATCGGCGGCAGCACGTACACCATCGACGTGTGGGACGGTCACCCGCTGGCGGAGGAGGTGTGCGGGACGCTCGGCCGCATGCGCGCCTCGCTCAGCGACCTCCGCTCGCGCGTGGTCGAGTACAACGCGGAGCACGAGCTCCCGGAGCGGCACACGCGCGCGGTCATTTACGTCGGGCAGACGCTGATTTACGAGGGCGGCGATCGTGCAAATTGAGCGCCTCCTCCGGCTGTTGCGCCCGCTACCCCTGGCGCTCACGCTGCTTTTCCCAGGTTGCGCCAACACGCGCGAAGATCCGAGCGGCGGCGAGACGCACTTCTTCAGCTGCGACGAGGATCGCGACTGCGCCTTCCTGGCTCCGCGCTACAGCTGCCGTGCCGGCTTCTGCCGAGACGAGCCGCCCCCGAGTCCCTCCTGCACCGGGACGACCGCGGCGGCCAACGAGGTGGTGGTCTTGGGCGACAGCTTCTTCGCCGCCAACCACCTGATCACGGGCTTCTTGGAGGAGCAGGCGCGCGACAGCGGAGCCATCGCGCCGGGCGAGCGTTACCGCGACGCCTCGAGCATGATCGGCAACGCCCTGGCGCTGGGCAGCCCCGCCCTGAGCGACCAGTACGCCGCCGCCGCCAGCGAGAACGCCATCAAGGTCGTGATCATGACCGGCGGCGGAGCGGACGTGTTGCTGGGCTCCTGCGATCCGGTGACCGCCGACTGCGAGCTGCTAGTCAACGCGGTCAGCGCCGCTCGCGACTTGTTCCAGCGCATGGCGGACGACGGCGTCGAGCGACTGGTCTACGTGTTCTACCCGGACCCGGCGGACGCGGACCTACGCGCCGAGGTGAGCGCGCTGCGCCCGCTCTTGGCGGCCGCCTGCGAAGAGAGCCCCGTCACGTGTCACTGGGTGGACCTGCGTGAGTCGTTCGCCGGCGAGGAAGCGACGTTCCTCGACCCGACCGGGATGATCCCCACGAGCGTGGGCGCTGCCGCGGCGGCGCAGCAGATCTGGAGCGTGATGCGCGAGCAGTGCGTGGCGCAGTCGCCCTAGCCCCGGCTGCACGTTCCTGCGGGCCGCAACCCCGCAGAAATAGAGCCTCAGCCAGCCCAGCCCCGGCGGCGCGCTGATTTTCGTCGCGCCGCCTGCGATCGCGGGCTAAGGCCCCGCGCTAGCGCCGCATTTGCGCTACAGCTGCCGCGGCGCGTTGGCGAGAGCCTACCGAAAGAAAGTCAGAGGCGCTGAGTGGACAAAGTAGCGATCCTGGATTGCGGCGGTCAGTACACCAAGGTCATCGACCGCCGGGTGCGTGAGCAGGGCGTGTTCACGGCCATCTTGCCCGGCACCGTGAGCCCCGAGGAGCTGAACGGCTACTCCGCGCTGATCCTCTCGGGCGGCCCCTCCAGCGTGTACGACCCCAAGTCGATCCAGATTCGGCCCGAGATCTTCCAGCTGGGCCTGCCGGTGCTGGCCATCTGTTACGGGCTGCAGTTCCTGGTCCACTCTCAAGGCGGCACCATCCAGCGCGGCAAGGTGGGCGAGTACGGCGTGGAGACGCTGGAGATCCTTCAGGACAACCCGCTGTACGGTCGCAAGGGCGACGCGACGCAGGTGCTGATGAGCCACTTCGACGTGGTGAGCGATCCAGGGCCGCACTTTGAGGTGATCGGCAGGACGCACAACTGCATCGCCGCGCTGCGCCACAAGTCGCTCCCGCTGCTGGGCGTGCAGTTCCACCCGGAGGTGGACCTGACCGAGGCCGGTCCGGAGATGCTCAAGAACTTCTTGTTCGAGATCGCCAAGCTCACGGCTAGCTACACGCTGGATACGCGCATCGAGCAGGCCATCGACAAGATCAAGGCCACCGTCGGCGACAAGAAGGTGCTGGTGCTGGTCAGCGGCGGCGTGGACTCGGCCGTGACGCTCGTCTTGCTGCACAAGTCGATCCCGGACGACCGCATCATCGCGCTGCACGTCGACAACGGCTTCATGCGCAAAAACGAGAGCGCCACCATCAAGCGCGCCTTCGAGGCCATCGGCTTCAAGGACCTGATCGTGGTGGAGGGTACGGACTACTTCACGAAGACGCCCGTGACCGAGGACGGCGTCACCTACCCGGACATCTTCCACATCGCGGATCCTGAGCTGCGGCGGCGCGTGATCGGCAAGCGCTTCATCGAGGTGTCCGAGGCCAAGCTGAAGGAGCTGAGCGTCGAGTTCAACGACGTCTTCATCGCGCAGGGTACGCTGCGCCCGGACTTGATTGAATCCGGCAACCCGGACGTGAGCAAGTTCGCGCACACCATCAAGACGCACCACAACGACGTGGAGCTGGTGCGGAACTTGCGCGCCGCGGGGCGCGTGATCGAGACCAACTCCGAGTGGCACAAGGACGAAGTGCGCCAGGTAGCGCGCATGCTCGGCTTGCCGGAGTCGATCGCCGGTCGGCAGCCGTTCCCAGGGCCCGGCTTGGCCATCCGCATCATCAACTCGGAAGAGACGGGCGCGGTGCAGCCGCTACCCGACGCGGGCGGCCACCGCTTGTTCTCGACCCCGCTCCGTGCGGTGGGCGTGCAGGGTGACGAGCGCAGCTACCGCAACGTGGCCATCCTGCAGCCGGCGCTCCCGGCGAGCCAGGTGGATTGGCCGCAGCTGATGCTGACGGCACGCAGCTTCACCAACGCTGACACGCGCTTCAACCGCGTGATCGTGCCGCTCACGCCCGTGGACGTGTCGGCGCTGCGCGTCACCGCCAAGGTGCACGACTCGGAGAGCGTGGACTTCTTGCGCAACGTGGACGACTTCTTCGTGCGCGCCATCGCGGGCGAGAAGATCAGCCAGGGGCTAGTCGTGCTGGTGCCGATCGGCAACGACAAGCGCTTCTCCGTCGTGATCCGCGCGATCATGACCAACGACTTCATGACCGGCCACGCGGCGATCCCCGGGAAAGATTTCAAAGATCTGCCCGGGTTGGCAGCGGAAATGGCCGCCAAGTTCCCCGAGCTCGCAGCTGTCTTTTACGACGTCACGAACAAGCCGCCCGCCACCGTCGAGTGGCTGTGAAGGCTACCTAGCGGCAGAGATC
>JAEYOT010000587.1 GCA_023411445.1 Pseudomonadota bacterium | reverse complement strand
GGGCAGGGCAGGGCGGGAGCCGGTGCCGGCGCTCGTGCCGGGCGCGGAGCGAAGTCACGCGCGCGTGGAGGCGCTGGCAGAGGTGCTGGAGGGCATGGTGCTGACCCAGAACGGCTGGGTGCAATGCCGCGGTGAGGTCTGCATCAGGCCGCCCCTCCTGTTTGGAGACGTGGAGCGGACGCGTGGGAGCTCGCTCGGCGAGCGGCGGGCGCCGGGCGCGAGCGGCGGTTGCTCGCGCATCACGCTGCCCGGTCCGCACAAGATGCTGGCGCACTCCTTCGTCCGAGATGACGAGCCGCTGGAGCACTCGCGGCGCGCGCTGTCGCTCGCGCTCGCGGACGAGGCGCGAGCCTTGAGAGCGGCGGGCGCCTTGCGCATCGAGCTGGATGAGCTCACCGCGCCGCCAGACTCAGCCGGCGAGCAGGCGCAGGCCCAGCGCGGCTAGCTCGCGTTGCAGCTTCGGCTTGGGGCGCACCGCGACGCCGAGCTCGGCCGCTTTCAGCATGTCGATGTCGAAGACGTTGTCGCCGAAGGCGGCCAGCCAGCGTGCCGTGCCGAACAGCTCTTGGCCCGCGCTCAGCTTGGTCTCGGCGTACGGCACGTAGCCGGCCAAAAACGGCGCGACGATGCCGCCTTGTACCGCAGGCGTCGCCGCTGCCACGTCGGAAGGCGAGATATCCCAGTACGCCGCGGCAGGCTCCACGATGGCGCGCGGCGAAGCCGAGATGAGCACGCGGCGCACGCCACGCGCACGTGCCCAGTCCATCACCGGCTGAAGCTCACGCTGCAAGCGGCGGCGCAGGCCTTCCCGCTGCAGCACGTCGGTCGCCAGCGCCTCCACGGCGCTGAGCGCGTGTCCGGCGTAGCACCACGTCATCATGGCGCACGTCTCACGCTCCGGGTACTGCCCGGCGAGGTAGGCGGCGAACAGCGCGCGCGCGACGCCGTTGGCGTCGGCTTCAGCCGGGCCGAGCGGCACCTGGTAGCGCTCGGCTTCGGCCTGCAGCGCTGGCAGCGCGGAGTCGAGCAAGAAGGTGCGAGCGAGCGCCTCGCGAAATAGATCTTCGCCCACGTCGCCGCTCCACAGCGTGCCGTCGCCGTCGAACGCGATCACGGCTTGTGCCGGATCCGAGTCGCCCAGCATGACGTCGAGCTCATCGACCAGCTTGGCGGGAGCGAGCGTCAGGGCCGTTCTTTCCACCACTTCTCCGACAGCGAGAGGTCCTGCAAGGTGTCGATTTCCATGTAGCCGCCGTGCGTGTCCTCGCGCTGCATGGGCGTGCCCTGCTCCAGCATTTCCGCCAGCAAATCGATCAGGTAGGCCTTTTGGAAGCTGCGCCCTTCACGGTACACGCCGCCGCCACCGTGGCGCTGCTGCGCGCGATCGAAGGCAGCCATCAGCTGCGCCGCTCCCGCCGGCGACGCCTTCATGACGCCGATGAACTCGCCGTCCGCTTGCTCGCTCGGGATGGTGCGGCTGAGCTCGAGCACCCGCTTGCCGTCTGCGCGCAGCTTCTCCGCGTCCGTCTCTGGGTGCTGGGTGCGGCCCACGTAGCGGCGGCGCCAGGCGGTGTCGCAGCCGAGCGCGAGCTCCGCGCTGGAGCGGACCAGCTTCTGCACCACCGCGCCTTCGTACACGATGTCGCCGTAGGTGGAGACGAAGCCGTCCGCGAGGTAGTCGCGAGCCACGAGCAGGCTGAGCAGGATGTTGTTGTTTGGCCAGTCGTGGTTGGTGACGTACGTGAGCTCTGGGTAGCGAGCCTGGATCACCTCGGCGCGGTAGCCGCACACGAACACGACGTCCCGACGCGCGAAGCCCGCCGTCGCGAAGGCCTCCAAGATCCACTCGAGCATGGGGCGGCCCATGACCTCGACCAAGGTCTTCGGGATCTCGTCGGTTTCGTTCTGGAGCCGGCTACCTCGGCCGGCCGCGATGATCACCGGTCGCACGCGCACACCGTAGCGCACGCGCTCGGGAAGCCTCGTGAATTTCGCCGCCGGGGGGCGTCGGGACGGCCACATTTTCCTGGTTTCCGCCGCTTTTCGCGGAGGGCGAGCGCCCGACAGCACCCGGCCCCGGCACGGTAGCCTGCTGCAAGGAGGGCGGCGGCGCGGCAGCCCTATTCAGGCGTGGCTCACTCGTCGCTACTGCGCAGCTTGGCCAGCACGTTGAGGTCCTCGAGCGTGGAGACGTCGCCCTGGGTGGCGCGGCCGTTGGCGATGTCTTTCAGCAGCCGGCGCATGATCTTGCCGCTGCGCGTCTTGGGCAGGCCTTCGGCGAAGCGCACGTCGTCCGGACGCGCAAACTTGCCGATCTCGCGCGCGACGTGCTCGCCCAGCTCCTTCTTCATTTTGTCGTCGCCAACGAACTGCGGCTTGAGCGTGACGAACACGACCAGCGCCTGACCCTTGAGGTCGTCGGAGCGGCCGACGGCTGCGGCCTCCGCTACCGCCTTGTGCGAGACGAGCGCGCTCTCGATCTCCGCGGTGCCGATGCGGTGACCCGACACGTTGAGCACGTCATCCACACGCCCGACGACGCGGATGTAGCCGTCCTTGTCGAGGTAGGCGCCGTCGCCGGTGAAGTACGCGCCGGCCACGTCGGTCCAGTACTGGGCGCGGTAGCGCTCGTCGTCGCCCCACACGGTGCGTAGCATGCTCGGCCACGGCTTCTGCAAAATGAGAAAGCCGCCTTGCTCCGGCGGGACGGGCTGGCCGTCGGCCGTGACCACCGCCGGTGAAATGCCGAAGAAAGGTAGCCCCGCGACGCCCGGCTTCATGGTGTGCGCGCCCGGCAACGTCGTGAGCAGGATGCTGCCCGTCTCCGTTTGCCACCACGTATCCACGATGGGGCAGCGCTTGCCGCCAATCTGCTCATAGTACCAGATCCACGCCTCGGGGTTAATCGGCTCGCCCACGGAGCCAAGCAAGCGCAGGCTGGAGAGATCGTACTTCTGGGGCCAGTCGTTACCGGCGCGGATGAAGGCGCGGATGGCGGTCGGCGCCGTGTACAGGATGGTGACGCGATGCTTTTGGATGATGTCCCAGAAGCGGCCCCAATCCGGCTGATTGGGCGCGCCCTCGTACAGCAGGCAGGTCGCGCCGTTCGAGAGCGGGCCATACACGATGTAGCTGTGGCCGGTGATCCAGCCGACGTCCGCCGTGCAGAAGTAGACGTCGTCCGGGCGGAGATCGAAGACGTACTTGGAGGTGAGGTGCGTGCCTGCCAGGTAGCCCGCGGTGGTGTGCAAGACGCCCTTCGGCTTGCCGGTGGAGCCGGAGGTGTAGAGGATGAACAGCGGGTGCTCGGAGTCGACGATCTCCGGCTCGGCGCCGAGGCTGGCGTCGGCGGCCGCGAGCGCTTGCTGCCAGTCCAGGTCTCGCCCCGGCTTCATCTCGATTGGGGCTTGCTCGTCGCTGAGGCGGCGGAAGACCAGCACCTTCTCGACGCTGGGCGTGGCCTCCAGCGCCTTGTCCACGATCGCCTTGAGCGGCACCACGTTGCCGCGCCTGAGCCCGCCGTCTTGCGTGAGCACCACCTTGGCGGAGCAGTCGTTGATGCGATCGCGCAATGACTCGGCGGCGAAGCCACCGAACACGACCGTGTGCGGTGCGCCGACGCGCGCGCAGGCCAGCATCGCCACGGCGGCCTCCGGCACCATGCCCATGTAGATGGCGACGCGATCGCCTTTCTGAACGCCGAGCCCGCGCAGCACCGCAGCCAGCTTGACCACCTCGGCGTGCAGCTGGGCGTACGTGAGCGTGCGCGTCTCACCCGGCTCGCTCTCCCAGATGATGGCCGGCTTGTTCGCCGTGTCGGTACCGAGGTGCCGATCCAGGCAGCTCTCGCTGGCGTTCAGCTCGGCGCCAACGAACCACTTGGCGTGCGGTAGCTCCCAGTCGAGCAGGCGCTGCCACGGCTTGCGGAACACCAGGTCCTGCGTCTCGCGCTTCCAGAACGTCTCGGGCGACTCGATGCTCTCGCGGTACAGCTCCTCGTACTCGGCGCGGTCGAGCCG
>JAEYOT010000554.1 GCA_023411445.1 Pseudomonadota bacterium | reverse complement strand
CGCCTGCCCTTCGAGCTCGCCCGCGCGAGCGCCGACCAGAGCGCCGTCGCGCACGGCCAAGTAGCCCGTCTTTTCTGCGCAAGTCACGGTCAGGCTGCACGTCTTGCGCTCCATCTCCAGAAGCTGCAGAAACGAGGCCAGGCTGACGTGCTGCACGTAGCCGCGCACCGTTTGGTGGAGAGTATCCGTGAAGCTCTTGAGCACGGTGGCCACGTCCACCGGCTTGGGGAAATGATCGATCGCCCCGAGGCTGCCGAGCGTCGCTGCCTCGGCGTCCGTGCCGTAGGCAGACATGGTGAACGCCGCTACGTTCGGTCGGTGCTGGTGCAGCCAGGCCAGCAGCTGCACGCCGTCCAGCTCCGGCATGCGCAAGTCCGTGAGCACCAGCTCGACGTCGCGCCGCTCCAAGAGCTCGATCGCGTCCTTTCCGCTGGTGGTCGTGAACACCGTCAAACCAGGCGCCAGCGCCGAGAACTGACGCGCCAGCGCGCGCGCCTCCTCCGGCTCGTCGTCGACGATCAGGATGCGGGTCATTTGCCGCCTCCTGGTCTGGCCACCGGCAACACCGCGCTGTTGCGCGACCCGCGCTGGGCCAAGCTGCTGAGCAAGCGCGCCGCGGCGGCGCGCGACGAGCACAGCGCCAGGTAGCCCACCTCTTTGTAGCGCCAGGTGACGAGCCCGGCGTTGTCGCCCCAAGCGACGCGCGCCGCGAAGATGTCCGGATCCGAGGTGCGAGCTACGTCGAACAAGCCGGAAACCCAGTTGCACAGCTCGACCAGGTCGGCCGCGGCCACATCGCACCTGCGATCCACGGCGATGACCAGCGCGCCGGCTGCGGCGCTGCTGCGGGCGAAGGCCGCGCCGGTGCACTCTTCCACCAGCGTGCTGGCAAGCTCGTGCTGCGCGGCCGCGGCTCGGGCCGGGTCGTCCGCGGACCCGAGCATGGCGAGTAGCTCGCACGTCGTGAACGCGAACTTCGGATCGTAGCCGGTCTTGCTGTGCGCGACGAAGGTATCCGGCAGCGCGCCGCTACGAGCCAGGGCGATCACGGCCTCGCCGTTGTGCTTGAACAGGGCCGCTCGCAACCCTGCCTCCGTGGCCAGCCCGGAGGCGACCAACGCTTCGCCGATCGGCGTACCGCTCTGCTTGCACTTTCGGTACAGCTCTTCCACCGCCTCGCGCGGAACCGGCGGCGTGCTCTGCCCCCGCAAAATGTCCGTGAGGCGCATGCGCATGCTGCGCGCCACCGCCCAGCAAATCTTCCTATCCTGCAGTAGGATTAGGCCCTGCTCGCCGAAATGGAGCGCGCCGGTCGCGCCCGTCGGCATATCGTCCACGAACGCGAGCAGCCGGGCGACGCTGGCGACGAGCCCGGGGTTTGCCGGGATGCTCGACAGCATGCGCGTGGACGGCGCCCCAGCGCTCACGGCTCTCCCCCGCCCGCGCCCGCCACCTGGCGCGTCGCATGATGGTGCAGCTGGGAGAGCACCAGGCCAATCTTTCCGACCTCCTGGCTGATCGCCAAGAGCGCAAGCTCTGGATCGCGCGCCAACGGGAGCACCACCTGCACGCGGCTCTCCGACAGCAGCAGCACCTCCAGCTGCTCCCCTTCACCGGCGTCCACGCCCAGGCGCTGGGCGATGCGGCTCAGGCAGCCGAGCTCGAGCGTACCGAAGATCTCCGGCACGGTCATGGCCAAGTCCTCCAGCGCGGAGCGCGACGGCGATGGCTCGTGCTCGCCGAGCAGCGCGCCCGTGCGCAACGAAGCCAGCGCGATGACGGTGCTCATGGCTCCTCCGCGCCCAGCAGGATCAGCGAGAAGCACGTGCCGGTGTCGTCATCACTCAGCTCCAGTGTGCCCTCCATGCTCTCCACCGCCTGACGCGCCAAGTAGAGCCCGAGCCCGAGGCTGTGCTGCTTGGTGCTAAAAAATGGCTCGAATACCAGCTCACGCTGGGCTCGCGGGATGCCCGGCCCGTCGTCCCACACGCGGATGCAGACCGGATGCGGGCCGCCGCTGTGCGAGCTGTGCGGCCGCAGCGCTGGAAAGGCGGTGACGATCACGCAGCGCGGCGCCGCCGACGCCTCCACCGCGTTGAGCAGCAAGCTCACGAACACCTGCTCCAGCACGATCGGGTTGCCGCGCACCCACTCCGCGCGTGGCGCCAGGTCCACCCGCACGCGATGAGCGCCGTCTCGGTAGTGAGCGCGTAGCGAGCCGAGCGCGCGGTTCAGCACCTCGCGCAGCGGCACCGCCACCGCAACACTGGGCCCCAAGCGCGCGTAGTCCAGCAGCGCGTCCAGCGTCTGCTGCAGGTTGGCGCTGGCCTTGGCGATGTCGCGCACCGCCTCCGACAGCAGCTCCGGCGGGATCACGCCGCCGCTCGACAAGAAATCCGCGCTGTACACCACGCTCGCTACCGCGCCGCGAATGTCCCGCGCCACCGCGGTGATCAAGCGCTCGGTCAGCTCTTGTCGCTGCCGCTCGAGTCGCTCCGCCAGCGCCAAGCGCTTGGCCGACACCTCACGGAGCAGCAGCGCGAAGGTGCCCGGAGCCGCGGCGTAGCGCGTACAGCCCAAGACTTCGTGCGGTGAGCCGGTCGCGCGCCACTCCACCGCCTCACCGGTAGCGGTGCGCTCGAGCAGCCGCCACAGCTCCCGCGGCACGCGCGCGGGCGTCTGCTCCACCGAAGAGACACGCCGCAGGAGCGTGAGGGCCGGCCGCGTCGCGCCGAGCAGCTCACCCGTGGCCGTGCACAGCGCAATGGGCGCCTCCACGGCGGCGATGTCCAACGCGTGGGACAGCGCCATGGCGTCGCCGTCGGCTCGGCTCGGTTCACCCATCGCTCGGCGACATAGCAAGAGCTGCACCACGACGGCCCGCCGCGCAAGCGCAGCAATTCCGGTGAGCGGGCGGGGGTGGCCGATTCGGCCATGTCCAAAGTCGACGCTTCACGCTCCGAAAGAGCCGTTCGCTGACGAGAATGGACATGCGACATCGTCGCCTTCGCCGCTGTTCCGCGCAGATTCGCTTGGCGCGCGCATTGCAAAGTGCCGGCGCCAAGCGCTCGAGTCAGTGGGATCGGTCGCGTGTCGCGGCTGGGCGCTCGAGCCGGCAAGCAAGGAGAGTACGCCGTGTCAAACATCAAAGAGTCACTCGCGAAGATCATGCAACTGGACGGCGCGCTGGGCACCTGTGTGGTCGACAGCAACAGCGGCATGATGCTGGGTTCAGACGGCGGCGCTGGGTCCGTCAACCTCGAGGTCGCAGCGGCCGGCAACACTGAAGTGGTGCGCGCCAAGCGCAAGACGATGAAGGCCCTCAACCTGAAGGACAGCATCGAAGACATCTTGATCACGCTGCACGGCCAGTATCACTTGATCCGCCCGCTCACGAGCAACGACGCGCTCTTCGTCTATCTGGTGATGGACAAGCAGCGCGGCAACCTGGCCATGGCGCGTCACCAGCTAGCAAACATCGAAAAAGACATGTCGATCTGACGAGAAGGAGCCTGACGGAACATGGCAACAGAGAAGCAGCTGAACGAAGTACTCGAGAAGATCGCCTCTGAGACCAACGGCTTCATCGCCGCCTCATTGGTGGATCTGGACTCGGGCATGACCTTGGCGGTCAAGGGCTCGCGCACCGAGTTCGATCTAACCGCAGCCAGCGCCTACAACAGTGAGCTGGTCAAGCAGAAGCTCAAGATCATGCGCACGCTCGGCATCACCGGAACGATCGAGGACATGCTGATCACGCTCAGCGACCAGATCCACTTGGTGAAGCTGGTGGGGCCGAACACCTTCCTGTACATGGCCGTTGACAGGACCCAAAGTAACCTCGCTCTGGTTCGCTCTGCGGTCAATCGCAACGCGAGCGCGCTCACCTAAGCGCGCCGCCTGACACGGCAAGCCCGAGCGCGCCCGCAACGGACGCGCTCGATTCAGGCTCGTACCCGCTAGGTGCAGCGCGCATGGCAGTCATCGATCAAGCGAGGGGCGTGCTCGTCGTACGCATCGTGTACGACGGGCCAGCGCTCTCTGGAAAGACGACCAGCCTCAAGGCGCTGGCTCGAGGGGTATCGCGCGAAGTGACGACGCCAGACGAGGTGGGGGGGCGTACCCTTTACTTCGACTGGGTCGACTACGTCGGCGGGTTGTTCGACGGCCGGCAAATCCGCTGCCAAATCGTCAGCGTGCCAGGCCAGCTCGACCTGGCGGAGCGGCGCCAGCAGCTCTTGAGCAGCGCCGACGCGGTAGTCCTGGTCTTGGACACGCGGCGCGACGAGTGGGGCCACTCGGTCAAGTGGTTGCAGCAGACGTTGCCCTTCTGTCGCGGCCAAGATCCGCCGGTCGGGCTCGTGGTGCAGGCCAACAAGCGCGACGCGCCCGACGCCGTGTCGAGCGAAGACGTGCGCGACTGCGCCAAGCGAGTAGCGCCGCTCGCGATCGTTCACTCCACGGCCACGAGCGGTGACGGCATCCGTGAGGCCTTCGTGCTGGCCGTGCGCCTGGCGCTGGATCGCGTGCGAGCGCTGGCCAGCTCCGGCAACTTGCTCACAGGCAAGCCGGACGAGGACACGCCGGAGGAGCTGCTCGCGCGACTGCGGGCGAGTGAGGCGGAGCGCAGCGCAGCGGCTGCGCCGGTGAACGAGAGCCTGCTGGACCACGTCACGCGCTCGCTAGAGGCCGAGCTGGACCCGCACGGCAAGACCTCCCGGCCGCCGCCCTCCGCCGGGGATGGAGACGAGCCGGAGGCCCTGTTCGTACCGGATCCGGCCATGCCGGGCGGTATGATCTGGCCGCCCGTGGACGGCCGCGTGCTGCTGCACGAGGTAGCGTCGCTCAACATCAAGCCCACGCGCACGAGCCGCGCAGACTGGTGCGGCTCCGGCTCGGGCTTTCGCTTCCACTCCTCACGCAGCGCCGTGTTCTTCGATCTGCAGACCGCGCGTAACGAGCTGATCGAGTGGGCGCGTCTGCACTCTGCCAACACCGCGCACCTCTCCGCGGGGCGAGCGGTGATCTTGGCCGACGCTGGCGCGGGCCGCTTGCGGCTCTGGCAGATCGTGCGCTCGGAGGCGACGCTGCGCGAGCGCCTGGCGGGCGCGCTGCCGCTCTCGGATCCGAGCCGCGTCGCCGACGAGCTAGTCGGTGTGGCGACGCAGCTGGCAGCGGCTCGTGAGTACTTCGAGCGCACCACCGTGACGCTACCTTGCACGCTGTGGACCGTGGGCGCCAGCGCCTCGGCGCGCCCGGCGTTCGTCGGGCTGATGCCCTCGCGCGGCAGCGATTTAGCGCCGGAGCCGACCGGGCGCGACCTGCTTCGGCGCGAGCTGTCGCCGCAGCTCCGTGAGCTGCGCCGCGCGCGCGTGGACTATTCCAACGTGGTAGCTCGCGTGGCGGCGCTGGCCGAGATGGCGGCGCGCGACAGCCCCGCGCGCTGGCTGTCGGAGCTCATCGCCGCGACTTGAAGCGACAGCTCAGCTGGGCGCCGACTTGGGCGGCGGCAGCTGCGAGTCCGTGGGCGACACGTAACGCCCATCGGCGATCTGCGCGACCAGCGCCTCCATGGTGTCGGTAGGCCCCCGGAACGGAACGAAGACCGTACGCTCGCGCCCGTCGCGGAAGAGACGCAGCTCGTAGCCGTCCGTACGCAGCCGGCGCGCCGCCAAGTACTCTTCGATACCGGGCGTGGGCACGCCGTTGACGGCGAGCACGAAGTCGCCGTAGCCGACCCCCGCATCCGCCGCGGTGCTACCCGGTAGGCAACCCCAGACCCGCACGCCCTGAACCGTCTTGGCGATCTCTTCCAGCT
>JAEYOT010000529.1 GCA_023411445.1 Pseudomonadota bacterium | reverse complement strand
CCGTGGCGCGCGTCTCCAACTCGGCCATCGGCACGGGTGGATCGGCGCACCGCGCCGGCCTGCAGAGCGGCTTCGTGGATCACGGCCACCACGCCGCCTTCCGCGTCGCCAGCTTCAGAGCCGCCGGCGGCTACGACCCCAGCTTTTCCCACAACGAGGACGCTGAGCTGGATTGTCGGCAGCGAGCGCTGGGCGCGCGCATCTACTTGGACGCGGAGATCCGCGTCGGCTACCGCCCGCGCCGGAGCCTCGCCCAGCTGTATCGGCAGTACTTCCGCTACGGTGCTGGTCGCTCGCGCACCGTGCGACGCCACCCTCGCTCGCTCCGGCTGCGGCAGCTCGCGGTGCCAGCGCACCTCTTGCTGTGCGTCGCCGCGCCCGCCCTGAGCGTGACCGCGGCTTGGCCGCTCGCGCTGTGGCCGCTGCTCTACGTGCTCGCGCTGGGCGGCTTCTCGGCGCGTCTGGCCTGGCGCGAACGGGCGCCCTCGCTCCTCTTGGCCGTGCCGGTCGCGCTCACCATGCACACGGCTTGGGCGCTCGGCTTTTACGCGGGTCTGTTCAAGCACCGCGAGCGCGTGTGGTCGAGCCGTATGGCCGTGCCGCTCGCGCTCCGCACCGCCACGGGAGACGGCGCGTGACGCCGCTGCGCGTCTTGCTCGTCGACCCGTCGCTGTTCACGGCGCCTTACGACGCTGCGCTCACCGAGGGCTTGCTGCAAGTTGGCGTAGAGCCGACGTGGGCGGTACGTCCGACGCGCGGAGTCGATCGCTCGGAGCTGCCCGAGCGCTGCGTGGACGCCTTCTTCTACCGCTGGGTCGACGAGCAGCGTCTGCTCCGTGGCAAGCTCCGCCAGCTAGCCAAGGGCGCCGCGCACGCGTGGGGTCTCGCCCGGTTGGTAGCGCGCGTCGCCTGGCGCCGACCGCACGTCGTGCACTTTCAATGGACCATCGTGCCGCTGCTGGACTGCCTGGCGCTCTTGCTCATACGCCCGCTTTCGCGCGTGGTGCTTACGGTGCACGACACCGTGCCGTTCAACGGCGAGCGGCTCTCGCTCCTGCAAAACTGGGGCGCGGAGCTGCCAATCCGCCTGAGCCACCGCGTGATCGTGCACACGCAAGCCGGCTACGCTCGCCTCGTCGCGCGCGGGACGCCGCCGCACAAGCTGGCGGTGATCCCGCATGGTCCGCTCAGCCTGAAGGCTCGCGCCAGCGCGGTCCAGCCGCCGCGCGACGGCCGCTACTGCTTCGTGCTGTTCGGTGAGCTGAAGCCGTACAAGGGCATCGACGTGCTGCTGGAGGCGCTCGCGCTCCTGCCCGCTGAGCTGCGCGCCCAGGCGCGCTGCGTGATCGCAGGTCGCGCGCGCATGGATCTCGCCCCCATCTCGGCGCAAATCGAGCGCTTGGGCTTGCGCGACGTGGTGGAGCTTCGCCCGCAGCGCTTGACCGAGCAGGAGATGGCCGACCTGTTCGCTGGCGCGGACTGTTTCGTCTTTCCCTACCGCCAGATCGACGCGAGCGGCGTGTACTTCTTGGTCAAAGGGCTGGGCAAATGGCTGATCGCCAGCGACGTCGGCGTGTTTGCCGAAGAGATGACCCGCGCCTCCGGCGAGCTGGTTCCGAGCGCTGACAGGGCGAGCTTGGCCGCGGCGCTATCCCGCGCGCTCTGCGAGCGACCGCGGGCCCAGCCCCAGCAGGGTGACGCGGCTTGGGTCACCATCGCCCGGCAAACGCGCGAGCTCTACGAGGCAAACGGCTCGCTCGCGCCCAGCCCGTCCGCCTCGGCTGCGGAGGCGCCATGAGCGCCCTCGCTAGCGCTGTCTCGCCGCGCGGGCGCGCGCTGGTGCGCTGCGGGGCCCTGCTGGTCCTGCTCGCGGCGACGGTGCTGCAGCGCTTCGGCGTGAACGCTGGCGGCCTGGCGACGAGCACGGCGCTGCCGGCGATGTACCTGCTGTTGGCGCTGGCGGCGCTGGTTGGCGCGCTCGAGCTGTCCCTCGAGCGCCTGCTGCTGGTGGGCCTGGGCGTCAGCGTGGCCTTGAGCAGCCTGCTCCTGAACGAATCCGCCTCGTCCGTCACCTCGCTGCTGCTGCTCGGCGCGATGTACCTGCCGTTCGTCTTCGTGCTCAAGCCTGGCGCGCTCGCCGAGGACGGCGCCGCCTGGATCCTCTCACGCTTCTTGGACCTGGCCGGGCTGTGCGCGTTGGCTGGCATCGCGCAGTTCATGGCGCAGACGGTGATCTCGGCGGATTGGCTGTTCAACTTCAGTGGCTACATCCCCGAGCCGCTGCGCGCCGCCGGCACCTTCAACACGGTAATTTCTCTCGGCTCGTTCAACAAGTCCAACGGCTTCTTCTTCCGCGAGCCCTCCGGCTTCTCTTACCTGATGGCCTTGGCGCTGATCGGCGAGTGGACGACGCGGCGTCGTGGCTGGCGCCTGGCCACCTGCGGGCTAGCGCTGCTGCTCACTTACTCGGGCAGCGGCATCCTGGCGCTGCTGCTCGCCAGCCTGCACCCATTCGGCGTAAAAACGGCGTTGCGCCTGCTGGGGCTCGCGTTGGCTGGCGCTGTGGTATTCTGGTTGTTGGGCGACGCGCTGGGCCTGTCCTACACGGTCAATCG
>JAEYOT010000536.1 GCA_023411445.1 Pseudomonadota bacterium | reverse complement strand
GCCGCGCGCCGGGGCCGGCGGCGGGTTTGCCCGCGGCTCCAGCTCCAGCAGGAGCGCGTCCGGCACGGTCGAGAGCGCCCGCTCGAGCACGTCCCGCGTGAGCCGTGACGCCAACGCTTCGTCCGCATGCTCGAGCGCGCTCGACGGCACCTGCAATAAGTGGTGCGGCACCACCTCGCCCGGCTCCCGCGGAGCCTGCTCGGTCAGCGCCGACCAGTCGTGATGAAAGGACAGCGCCGCGCCATGATCGATCAGGTAAATCTGCCCGGCCTTGATCATCAAGTTGGGGTTCTTCGCCGTGCGATCGGGGTTTTGCACGAGCGCGTCCAGCCACACGATGCTGGCCTTCAGCTCCGGCTTGATGCGCTCGGCGTCCGCCACCGTGACGTTGCGGAAGCCCTCCAGCCACGACAGGCCCAGGTTCAAGCCGGCGCTCCGCGCGAGCAAGTCGCGCAGCTCTTCGTGTGGATCGTCGCTCGGCACGTCCTGCGGCAGCTCCACCAGCGTTCGGCTCGGGACGGGCAGGCTCAGCGCGTCCGCCAGCGCCCCCACCACGAGCTCGCTCACCAGCGGCCGCACGCCCTCCGCGCTGCCGCGCAGCTTCACCACCAGCTTGCGTTCGCCTGCGTCGACCAGCACCGGCCAGGTGCTGCCTCGAAAGGCGTGAAGCACGCGCCGCGCGCGGAGCACCGACACTAGGCGCTCAGCGTCAGCACGATCGGCGCGCCGCGCGTCACGATCATGGTGTGCTCGAACTGAGCGCCCACGCTGCCGTCCGGCGTGCACAGCGTCCAGCCGTCGTCCGCTTCCACGATGCTGGTAGCGCTCGTGGTCAAAAACGGCTCGATGGTCATCACCAGGCCCTCGTGGAGCACGTCCAGATTGCGCCGATCGAAGGTGTTGGGCACGTTGGGCGCTTCGTGGATGTGGCGCCCCACGCCGTGGCCGCACAGGTCGCGCACCACGCGGAAGCCGGCGCGCTTGGCGCGGCGCTCCACGGCTCGACCGATGTTGCGCATCGGCGCGCCAGCCGTCGCCTCGGCCATCGCGTCTTCCAGCGCGGCGCGCGTGGTGTAAAGCAGGTTGCGCAGGCGCGGCGCCACGTCGCCGACCGGGTAGCTCGCTCCGCTGTCCGCCCAGTAGCCGTCGAGCTCCACCGAGACGTCGATGTTGACTAGGTCGCCCGCGCGCAGCTTGCGATCCGACGGGATGCCGTGCGCAAGCTCATCATTGACGCTGATGCAGGTGGTGCCGGGGAAGTCGTAAGCCACTTGCGGCGCCGAGCGCGCGCCGTGCCGGCGCAGCACCTCGCGCCCGATCGCGTCGAGCTCGCGCGTGCTGATGCTGGGGGCCACGTGGCGCGCCATCGTGTCGCGCGCGTCCGCTACCGCGGCGCCGGCGCGCCGCAGGCCGTCAATATCGTCCTGGCCGTCAATCGACATGCCCGCGAATGTAAGGCCTGCCGGCGCGCTCCGCCAATCCCGGTCGCTCAGCCGCTGCCGGGCACGCGGATGTCGTCCTCCGTTCCAGCCTTTTTGTCGGGCCCTTTGGACTTCACCACCACCTTGCCGTCGTCGCACACGATGCTCCACGGCTCGTCCCACGCGTCTTTGGCGACCTTCTTGCCGTCGTCGAGCTGTCCATCTGCGATGAGCTGCTTGACGTCCGGGCACGAGCTCGCGTCATGCTCCAGGTGCCATGCGTTCACGCCGCTTCTGATCGTGCGCGCGTTGGTCTCGGTCATCTTGATTTGGCTCTTCTTCATGTAGCTGACGACAGCCACGGTGGCGCCTGCCGAAATCATCGCGATGATGGCGATAGCGACGATGATCTCGAGCAGTGAGAAGCCGCGACGAGCGCGGCGACGTCTACCCCTCGAACGAATGCTCGCTTGCATAGCGCGTCGCATGAGCAAGCCATGTGCCGCGCGCGAGCGCGCCCATTTTTGCGCAGCCATGCGGGTCTCACCCGTCGGTTCACGCCAAGCTGGCACGAGCTGGCGGCACGCCAGCTCATGCGCTCGTCAACTTGGCAGCACGCTCGACACCAAGTAGCCGAGCGCCGAGCGCAGCACGGCCGTGACCGCGAAGGCGAGCGCCAGCTGCGCCGGCAAGCTGCTGCGCGTCGCCTTCAAGCGCCCGAGCAGCCGCCGCGCGAGCCACAGCAGGAGCCCAAAGTCGAGCAAGCTGCTGACGACGCCAAACAATAGGTCAGAGGCCGCGAGCACCCGCCAGGGCTGGCCGTGCTGCGCGAGCCCCACGCCGAACGCCAAGGCGCCGAGCAGCGCGCCTGCGCCGTAGACGAGCGCCGTCGCCGCCAGGTAGCCGGGCACCACCACCCAGAGCGCGCGCCGCGTCACGTCCGGCAGCTGCGCCTGGATCCCGACGGGGGTGAGGATCTGCGCCCACAGCACGAGCGCGATCAGCGCCGCCGTGCCGCTGACCGCCGGACCGAGCGAGCGCGCCGCGCCGAGCCCCAGCACCCGCGGGGCGTACTCCTCGCCGCCGAAACGCTCGAGACCGACGGCGTATTGCGTCATCGCCATCACGCCCACCACGAGCGACAGCAAGAGCACCAGCCACGCGTAGTAGCGACAGAAGCGGCAAGCGTCGACCTTCACGCGCGCACCTCGCCGCGCAGCACCGCGTAGCCGACGCAGTCCACCGGCTCCGCTCCGGCGACGCGCCAGGCGCGCCGGTGGTGCGCCTCCTGCGCGAAGCCGCATTTCTCGAACACGCGGCGCATCGCCACGTTGTCGAAGCGGGTGTAGCCGCCCAGCCGCTCGGCCTCGGCGTACTCGGAGAAAAACCAGGCGGTGACGCCGCGGAGCGCCAGCGTGCCCACCCCGCGCCCGCGCGCCGCGCGCGCGACGCGGAGATCCAAGAGCGGCGTCACGTCGCTCAGGTCGAAGACGCGCACGAACGCGATCGGCTCCTCTTGGTTCAGCCCCGCTTCACGAATCCAGAAGGACTTGCTGTCACCTCCGAAGAACTGTCCGGACTCCACGCGCGCCCGCACCCAGCTCGCGTCCACCTGTGCCTCGTGGTGGTAAGGCCAGTCACTCGCGGCTAGAAACCGCCCGAGGAGCGACACCTCTCCTGGCTCGAGCGGGTCGAAGCGTAGCTGCATGGGCGCGGACTAGCGCTTTTCGCGCCTCCCGTGTAGCGTTTGCGCTCTGATGAAGATCAAGACGGTCACCATCGAGCGGCTGAGGGATGCCTTGCTGCAGAGCGGCCGGCGGCCCAGCGCCGTGCTCTCGTCAGCCTACGAGACCCTGACGCGGGAGGGTCTGCTCAGCCCGGAAGAAGCGAGCGCGCTCAACCGGGTGGACCCTCTGGCGGAGGCGATGTTCTTGATGATGTCGGCGGACGGTGAGGTAGCGGACGCCGAGCGCGACGCGGTGCGTGGCGCCATCCGCGGCCTGACCGACAACCTGCTGCGCACCGGCACCATCAACGTGATGCTGGAGACCTACGAGAAGCGCCTGAAGGAGCAGGGGCGCGACGCGCGCCTGCAGGAGATCGCATCGGACATCGCGGAGGAGACGAGCGAGGCCGAGGGCGCCTTCGCGCTCTCCGCCGCCATCGCGCTGGCCGACGATCGCGTCACGGACGAAGAGAACGACTTCATCAACCAACTGGCGGAGTGGTTCGGCATCAGCCCGCAGCGCTCGAGCGAGATCCTCGATCAGCTGGAAGAAGACGAAGCACAAGCCTGAGCCGTGGCTCAGCGCTTTGCTGGCGGAGGCGTCACGCGCACGCAGCCGAGCTCGTCCGCAGGCGCGACGCGCGCACCCCCCACGCTGGTCGAGGTATCCACGATGTGCGCGCGCATGCGCTCGAGCTGCGGCGCCTCCTCCGGCAACGCGTAAGCGCGCGGCCGGTGCCCCTCGATCTCCACCGGGCAGGCGTCCAGCAGCGGGAGCTCACCTTTCTGCAGCGTGAGCCGCACGAAGTAGCTCTGCTTGGTCCACGGGCGGTGATCGTGCCCGGCGAAGACGAAGTTGCCCAAGCTGTAGATCACGGGCCGCCCCGACGCCCAACCTATCCCGTGCGGCACGTGCGGGTGGTGTCCGATGAACGCGTCCACCCCCAGCGCCATCACGCCGGCCGCGAAGCGGCGGGTGCGCTCGGTCGGCGCGTGCTGGTACTCCTCCCCGCCGTGGTAGCTGACGAGCACGAAATCGTGCTCGCGCCGAGCGCGCTCGATGCGCGCACGCAGCCGGTCCAGCCTGGCCCAGGCCACGTAGCGGCGCCCCTCGTGCTCTTCGAACACACCGTTGTTCCAGATGTGTGTGACGGCGAAGAGCGCCAGGCTGCGGCTCTTCGCGCGCAGCACGCCCGGCGCATACGCCGCCTCCACGTCTGCGCCCGAGCCCACGTACGGGACGCCGGCGCGCTCCAGGTTCGCCATCGT
>JAEYOT010000508.1 GCA_023411445.1 Pseudomonadota bacterium | reverse complement strand
CTCGCGTACGGGCTCCAGGCGCGGGATGTCGCAGAGCAGCTGGTCGGTCACGTCGTGCGCGCGCTCCAACATGGCCTCCTCGTCCGCGCTCAGCTCCGCGCCGTAGTGTAGCTTCTCCAGCGTGTCTGGCGGCAGCGTGAAGGTGGAGAGCTGCGAGAGCATCGCCGCCACTTCGACCTGCCAGCGCTCGCTCAGCTCGAGCTTGTCGCACAAGCTGCTGACGTGCTGCTTGACGCGTTGGGCGCGGCCAAACGCCACGGGGTTGGTGATCGACATCACCTCCGTCAGCACTCTGATGCTGCCGTGCAAGGTTTGCTCGAGCAGTGACCGCTCCAGCATTATCACGCGGTGCAGCTCGGCCGCTGCCTCCACCGCGCCGAGCAGCTCGGGCGGCGGGCATGGCTTGAGCAGGAAGCGAAAGATATGTCCGTCGTTGACTGCTGCGATCGCGGAGTCCACCTCGGCGTGGCCCGTGAGCAGGATGCGGGTCGTCGTGGGGTGCTCAGCGCAGGCTTTGGCCAAGAGCTCCGCGCCGTTCATGCCCGGCATGCGCATGTCAGAGATCACGACCGCGGCCTGAGGCTGGCGGGCCAACAGCTCGAGCGCGGCGGCGCCGCTGGTGGCGGTCTCCACGTCGTAGCGGCGGCGTAGATGCAGGGAAAGACCGCTCAAGACCTGCGGCTCGTCGTCCACGCAAATGACGCGCGACCGGGCTCTAGCTTCCATACTTCTCGCTCCTACGCACGACAGCGCGCTTGGCCACGGCGATCAGCTGCTCGCTGCGGCATGGTTTGATCAGCCAGCCGATGGCGCCGGCGTTCTTGGCTTGCTCCAGGACGGCCGAGTTGACTTCGGTGGTCATGAACACGGCTGGTGGCAGGTGCGGGGAGGCGTCCTTCCGCATCCAGTCGAGCACGCCGAAGCCGCTTAGCCCTGGCATGTTCAGGTCGATGATCACCAAGCACAGGTCGCGGTGCTCCTTGAGGCTGGCGATGCCGCGGAAGCCATCGGCCGCCGTGAGCACTTCGAAGCCGGCTGGCTCGAGCGCGTCCACCACCGAGCGCCTCACGCTCTCCGCGTCGTCGATGATCAGGACCTTGTGCCTGACGCCGAGCTCGCCCTGAAAGGCGTCGTCGTGACCGCTCCTAATCACGAGCCCTCCCTCGCGGCCGCTGGCTCCGACCAGGCTCGCACGACCTCGCTCGCCCGCACGACACCGGCCAGCGAGCGTTCGATGGCTACCGGCAAAGCACGCGTCACGCGCGCGATGCTCTGCTCGACCTGCAGCAGCTCAGTCGGAACCGCGCTGCGTACCTCGGCGAGCGAGGCGAGCAGCGCTTCGACCTCGGCCCGGACGATGCGCAGCTCGTCGTGGACGAGCTGCAGCGCGTGGAGCTGATACGCGACCCTCGGCTCGTGCAGCTGGCGAGGCGCGTGCTGCTGTGAACTTTCGCGGACGTGCTCGTCAATGTCGGAGAACACCAGGACCAGCCGGGTCGGCTGGTCCTGCTCGTTGCGCTGCGTCGCGCCGCGCAGGAGCACGTGCTTGTAGGACAGGTGGCGGTGCCGCATGCGTACTGTACCGTAGAGCGGCCAACCTTGCGTCACGTGGTCGTCGATCAGCGCGAGCGCCTGCTCGCGATCGTCGGGGTGGATGAGCTCGCGCCATTTCTCGGGCGTCTCGTGGTAGTCCGCGAGCTCCACGCTGTCGAAGCCGAGCAGGTGCTTCCAGCGTGAGTTGTAGACGGTCTGTCCCGTCTCCAAGTCGAGGTCTACGATGCCATCCTGCGTCGCGCAGAGCAGCAGCTCCAGCAGCTCGGCGCGTGCTGCCTGATCGGCGACGTCGAGCGCGCTCATGCCCGCAGCATCTCCCGCGCTTCGTCGCGCGCTTGCCGGGCCAGGGTTTCTAGCCCCGCGAGCTTGTCTTCAGGGAGGCCCAGGCGCACTAGCCGTTGTAGGTCGACTTCGCTCGACTCTTGAAATGGCGACGGCTCCATGCGTCCGAGCGCGCGATCCGCCAAGTGGACCACGTCCACCACCTCGAGCGCGTCGTGCTCGACGCGCTCGGGCTGCTCGTGAAACGCTACGGCTTCCAGCACTGCGTGGGGGATGCCCCAGAGACCCAGCAGGTAAGCGCTCAGTGCGCCGTGCTCGGCGCCGCCCGGCGCTACCAGGTGACCCATATCGCGCAGTATGCCGGCGACGAACGCCTCTTCGGCCCGGCGCGGATCACCCGCGAGCAGCCTGCGCGCCAACAAGCCGACGGACAGCGCGTTGAGCTGAAATTGCTCGTACGCTTTCGCTGATAGGCCATGCTCCACGCGCGCCGCTGCGGACAGCGCCTCCATCGCCAGCGACAGGTCCCGGATCGTGATCAGGCCCAGGTACGTCGCGGCCTGCGTGACGCTGCTCACCGCGCGCGGCAAGCCGAAGAACGCGGAGTTTGCTAGCTGCAGCACCTTGGCGCACAGGCTCGCTTCGCGCTCCACGATGCGAGCTACGTCGTGAACGGAGCAGTTGTTGTCGGCCAGCGCGCGAGAGATGGCGAGGTAGGTGGTAGGCGCGGCCGGTAGCATCGTCACGTCCGCCGCGATCATGCGGAGCGATTCGGCGGAGAGCAGCGCGTTCAGCTCGGAGCAGCGCTTGACCACGGCGCGCAGCTTCTCTGGGCTACACGGCTTGGCCAGGAACTGGTGCGCCGCGAACGAGCTCTTGAGCGCCGTCTGCATGTCGGTCTGACCCGACAGCACGAGCCGCACCGCCTTGGGCTGCAGGCGCTTGACGTGCCCGAGCAGCTGCGCGCCATCCAGGATGGGCATGCGCATATCCGTCACGACCACGTCGAAGTCGGTGCGCTCGAGCTCGGCCAGGCCAGCCGGGCCGCCGAGCGCGAAGACCATGTCCCACTCACGGCGCTGCGCCCGCAGCACGGCTTGCAGGCCTTCGAGGATGGCCAGCTCGTCGTCCACGAACAGCACGCGTTTGCGCGGCGCGTTAGACGCCGCGACCATGTTTCCCGACACCGACCGCAGCGAATCGGGTGGCACCGAAGCCCCGTGTTCAACGGCGTTGAGGTCGAGCTCGAGGCTAATTGAGCGCATGGGAGGGCGGCCTGTGCTCACGCTCGCTAGCCACGAGCCATGGCTATGGATGCAACGGCCGGATCCGGCCGTTGCTGAAGGGCCCTCAACTCACTAGGGTTGGCTGGCCGTCGTGGCGCCGAAATCCAGCGGTACTTCGCCCTGGATCTGCACGGCGTGCCAGCCTGGCTGAGGCTCGGGCACCAGCAAGAGCGAGCCACCCAGGTGGTCCGTCGGCGTGCGGTAGACGGTCACGGTCGCGACGATTTGCCCGCTGGCGTCCAGGATCTGTGCGGGCTCGGGCTCGCCCGTCGGGTAGCGTGGCGCGTCGCGGCGCAGACCCCAGCGTGGCCCGTGCACGTCCGTCAGCAAGAAGCGGAAGCGTTGCATCTCGCCGGTCGGGGGCAGCTCTTGCGTGTTGCCGTTCAGCAGCGCGATGCGGTTGGCGAACAACCGATACGTGTAGTCGCTGATCCACTGATTGCGGCAGTACCCCATGATGTCCGTGTCAGTCGCGGGGTTTCGCAGCTTGTCGGGCGCTTCGAACCCCCACCAACCGATCTTGGCGCCTTCGTATGGGT
>JAEYOT010000466.1 GCA_023411445.1 Pseudomonadota bacterium | reverse complement strand
GGCCTGCCGCCCACCGCGGACACGGACGACCCGCTGTGCGACGCCTACCTGTGGCTGAAGCGGCCGGGCGAGTCCGACGGCACCTGCAACGGCGGCCCTCGTGCGGGCGAATGGTGGCCGACCCAGGCGCTGGAGCTGGCTCGCAACGCCAAGTATTGAGGCAGCTCGCCCCGGGAGTGCTACCTTCGGGCTCCCAGAAATGTCCAGCCAAGAGCCCCTGAGCGCGTTCCGACCTGTCCCTCGCACCGGCGTGATTTACGTCACGGTGGAGGCTCAGCGCGCCGGGTTCAAGCCGGAGGATCCGAATTGGTGCAACCTCGGGCAAGGTCAACCGGAGACGGGACCGCTGCCGGGTGCACCCGAGCGCGTCACCCGCATCAGCATCGAGAACCTGCACCAAGAGTACGCGCCCGTCGCTGGCTTGTGGGAAGTGCGCGAGGCCGTAGCCGGCCTGTATAATGACCTGTTTCGCCGCGGCCTGCCCTCCAAGTACAGCGCGGAGAACGTCGCTATCTGCGGCGGTGGTCGCGTCTCGATCATGCGCGCGTGCGCGGCGATCGGTCAGATCAACCTCGGGCACTTCTTGCCGGACTACACCGCGTACGAAGAGCTGCTGGACATCTTCCGCCGCTTCACCCCCATCCCCATCTTGCTGGATTCGGAGCGGGGCTATGATTTCTCGCTCACGGAGCTGCGCCGCGAGGTCTCGGGTCGCGGCTTGGGCGGCTTGCTGCTCTCCAACCCGTGTAATCCCACCGGCAAGGCCATCACGGGGGCGGAGCTAGCCTCCTGGGTGGCAACGGCGCGCGAGCTCTCCTGCACGCTGCTGCTCGACGAGTTCTACTCGCATTATTGCTGGAAAGACGGCCCCGCCCTGTTCAGCGCCGCCGAGTTCGTGGAGGACGTGGAGCGCGATCCCGTCGTCCTGTTCGACGGCTTGACCAAGAACTGGCGCTACCCCGGCTGGCGCGTCACCTGGGCCGTCGGCCCGAAGAAGACGATCGAGTCGATGGCCAGCGCCGGGTCCTTTCTGGACGGCGGCGGCTCACGACCGATGCAGCGCGCCGCGCTGGACATCTTGACCGCGGAGCACGCCCAGGCCGAAGCCGAGGCGATTCGCACGGCCTTCCGCCGCAAGCGCAACAAGCTGCTGGATGCCTTGCGCTCCATCGGCGTGCGCGTCGAGCGCGAGCCAGAGGGCACCTTTTACATCTGGGGCAACGTGGCCAACCTGCCGGAGGGGCTCAACACCGGTGAGGCTCTGTTCCGCAAAGCGCTGGAGCAGCAGGTCATCGTCGTGCCCGGGAAGTTCTTCGACGTGGATCCGGGCCAGCGCCGCGTCGGACGCGCGTCACGCTTCAACCACCACGTGCGCTTCTCGTTCGGCCCGTCGGAGGAGACGATCGACCTCGCCGTCGCTCGCCTCAAGTCGCTGGTGCACGCCTAGAACGTGCGGCGGCGCCCAGCTCAGAACCAACCCAGCTGGATATTGCCACCTAGAACGACGCCGTTCAGGTCGCCCTCGCCCAGCCCGAAGCGTCCCACGCCGCTGGTGAAGCGGTAGCCCACGGTGGCTCCGAGCCGCAGCCAGCGCGTGACGTTGGCGTTGAGCGTCGCTTCCGGCTGCACCACCAAGAACGCATCGAAGCGGCCGTGCTCCCACTCGTCGTCGTGATCCCAGCCGTGGTCCCAGTCGTGCTCGTCGTCCCAGCCGTAGTCCGGATGCAAGTTCACCACGCCGCCGCCCACCACCGCGCCGAAGGTGCCGTACACGGGCCAGTTGCTGAACAGCGAGTAGCGGATCGCCAAGCCGCCGTAGCCCGCGCCCAGCTCCTGGCGCTCGCCATTCAGCCCGTCGGGCCCGCGCGGCGTGCGGGTGAAGCCGTAGCCCGCCAGCCCCAAGCTCAGGCGATGGTCGAACAAAAGCGCGCCCTCCATGCTGACGAGGCCGCTGTCGCGCCCCATGAAGCGGGTGTACGCCCCGCCCATGCCGCCGTAGCCGCCGACCTTCACCCGCCGGTTCTTGGCGAGTAAGAGCGGCGGTCCGTCGTAGTCGCTGTGCTCTGCTGCAGTGAACCGCATCTTGCTGGACCCTGGCGACTCCGCAGCGGCCGCGGGCGACCACAGCCAGAGCGCCGACGAAAGCCCGAACACGGGCACCAAGCTGAAAACTCGCTTCATACCGGGAGGTACCCGCGAGCTTCGGAAACGTTCAAAGCCGCCGCGCCGATTTTCGCTGGCCCAGCCGCGCCAAGCGGCTAAGTGAAGCGCGTGAAGCGACCGACCGTGCTGCTCTGGGACATCGACGGAACCCTGGTGACGACCGGAGGCGTCGGGCGTCGGGCGGTGAATCGGGCGTTCGAGCGCCGACACCAGCGGCCGGATGCCTGCGCGGCCATCCGCTTCGATGGCATGACGGACCGCTCCATCACCCGCCTGGGTTTGCAGGCGATCGGCGTGGACCCGACGGAAGAGGCGATCGACGCCGTCCTTTCAGCCTACGTGGAAGAGCTAAAGGCGGAGCTACTCGAGACCGCGCGGGAGCACTACCGGGTACACGAAGGTGTCGAGGCGGCGCTGGCCGCAGCGCGGGCGCGCGGCATGGCCCAAGGCCTGGGCACCGGCAACATCGTCGAGGGCGCGCGTCTCAAGCTGGAGCACGTCGGCCTCTACCATCACTTCGACTTCGGCGGCTTCGGCAGCGACCACGAGCTCCGCGTCGAGCTGATCCGGATGGGCGCCGCCCGCGGCGCAGCGCGCCTGGGCACGCCCCTGGAACGCTGCCGCGTCGTCGTCATCGGCGACACACCGAAGGACGTGGACGCCGCGCGCGGCATCGGCGCCGAGTCGCTCGCGCTCGGCACCGGCTCCTTCAGCGCCGAAGCCCTGCGCCAACACGGCGCCACGCACGCCTTCCCCAGCTTGACGTCCCCCGGCGCGCTCGAAGCCCTACTCGGCTAGGCCTGCCCACCCCGTCGTGCTCCGCCTACGGCCTGCGCGCGGCACACCGTGCGCCGGAGGGCTGCCGGCGGAGCTGGTGCGCACCAAGGCTCCTGAATCCGCGCGGCTCATCCGCGCGGCCCTCTGCCGCCGCTCGCCGCACACCCGCCTCAGCGGGAGCGGGAGTGGGAACCACCCCCACCCGCTATCCCCTCGTCAACTTCCACAGCACCGCCAGAATCCGCTGCAGCAACTTCAACGC
>JAEYOT010000525.1 GCA_023411445.1 Pseudomonadota bacterium | reverse complement strand
GGGCGGCACCGCCCGCGACGCGCCGCTCAAATACTACCCCGTGGAGGACGTGGACGAGCTCGAGGCGTCGCTGCGCGCCATCACGGCCTCCGTCTCCATTTCATGTGAGATAGCGCTGGACTACGAGCCGCCTGACGCTGACTACGTGAACGTCTATTTCGACGACGAGCTGGTGGAGCTGGACCCTGTGGACGGCTGGGAGTGGGTCGACAGTGCGCACGTGGGCATCCGCGGCGCAGCGTGCGAGCGCCTGCTGGCGGGGGACGTGCTGGAGGTCCAGATCCTGGCCGGGTGCAAGACCGAGGTGAAGTAGCGGGGTCGTGAGAGGGCTTGGTGAGCGGCGGTTTTGTGTAAAGATGCCGCCCCGTGACGTCCTCCCAAGAACTCGACGAGCTTCGCCGCGGCATCGACGCCATCGATCGGCAGATCCTCAAGCTCGTGCACGATCGCATCCGCCTGGTGATGCAGGTCGGCGAGTACAAGCGCGCGCGACAACTGCCGGTCTACGATCCGGAGCGCGAGCGGCAGCTACTGGATCGGCTGTCCAGCGCCGCCGAGCCGCCGCTGGACGGACCGACCATTCGCCGCATCTTCGAGCGGTTGGTGGACGAGTCGCGACGTATCGAGCAGCACCACGTCGAGTGAATGGGGGCGCCCCGCTCAGTGCAGCGTGTGCCACTGGCCGTCGTGCTCCACCTTGGGCACTTCGACCTCTGAGATGCGCTGCAGCGCAGGGGGCGGCACGGAGGCAGGCGCCTCATCGGCGTTGCCCGTGCGAGCCAGCACGATGTGCACGCGCGGCGCGCCCAGGCTCGTCTCCGCGCGCAGCTGAAGACGATGCCGCGCCTCATCTTCAGCGGCCTCCTCGCGCTGCCAACGCGCGAGCGTGGCGGCGGCCTTGCGGCGACGCTTGCGCCAGCCCAGCACGAACAGGCCCAGCGTGCCGGCCCAGATCACGGTGCCCGAGAACAGCACGGGCCAGAAGGTGTAGCGCTTGGCCACCTCCTCGCGCCACTCTGCTTCGAGCGCGCTCGAGTCCTCCCCGTAGGAGTTGAGCAGCGCAGCGTCCATCGTCTCCCCCTCGCGCATGCGCGAGATCAGGCCGCGAAAGCGGTGCTGCTCTTCACGTCGCACCAAGAAGCGCACGATGTCAGCCGCTTGTGCGTAGGCGATGCTCGCTTCGTTCTCGTCAGCCGGGAAGGAGCGCTCCATCTGCGGCAGCGTGAGCAACGTGTCCGACACGGTGGCGGTCCACAGCGTTTGCAGGCGCACGTACGACGTCTCGCCCGAGGCGAGCACGGCGAAGCCTTCGTTGAACCAGCGCGGCACCGGGCGGCCGCCGACCGCGTCCTCCAGCGCCACGTGAGCGAGCTCGTGCCGGAAGACCTCGTTCAGCTCGTGATTGGAGTTGGGGTGCACCGGCTTGACCGTGAGCAAGACGAGCCCAATCTCCGGGTAGGCGACGCCCGCGGCGTAGTCCGGGTACGGCGCGTCGTGCGGCGCTAGCGTCGCCATTTCACCCGGCGTGCGCGCGACTGAGACGCGCACCTCGTGCAGCACCGGCTGCCCGAGCCACTCGGTGAGCTGGGTTCGCACCGCGGCGGCGTCCGCGATCAGCGGCTGCACCCGCTCACGAATGGAGGGGTGGTACACGAACTTGATCCAGCCGCCATCGTAGGTGTTGAAGCCCGCGGGCACGTCCGGCAGCCGCAAGGTGCCGCCGTGGCTGCGCGGTGCGTCTGAAGGAGCTTCACGCCGGCTCTCGACCGCGCCGCCTTGGGGCAGCTCTGGCTTGCCGGTGCGCACGCCGTGCTCGTCGTGCTCGGGCAGCGCGCTGGCCACGTGCGGCCAAAGCGCCGTGAGCCACACCAGGGCGAGAGCGGAGAGCCGCATCCTGCCCAAATATGATGCGGTCAGGAGCCGCCGCCAAGCCAGGACAAGGACGCGAACGAAACGGGCGCCCGGGTAGTCAGGAGCCGCGCCAGCTCCGGCGACTGAATCGACCACAGCGCCAACACCAGCAGAGCTGCCCACGAGAGGAGCGGGGCGGCCCAAGGGGCTCGCTCCAGCCAGGCTGGGAGTTTCACTAGGGCGGTGAGCGCTACCGCCAGCGTCAGCAGCACGAAGTCCAGCACGTGCGAGCGCCCGGCGCCGACGACGCCCAGCAGCAAGGTGCCTACCAGGGACGCGACGCAGGCGAGAAAAAAGAGCTTTTGCCAAAGGGATGGGGTGGCGGCACGGCGCACCCCTCCCGAAAACCGGAAGGCGAGCCCGATACAAACCGCGAGCACACACACCGCCACGACCGCGAAAGTGGCGCCGCCGAGGGGGCGATGGTGAGTGCTCGATTTGAGCACGCCTCCGAAAAGCGCAAGGGGCAGCGACGACAAAGCTGCCCCGCGTAGCAAGGCGCCGTCCGTTTCTTGCCTCCCATCGCCACGCCCGAGACGTATCCACAGCCCCACCGGGACCACCACCAGCGAAAGGGCGCCGCTCAGCGCTAGCCAGGCTGAGAGCGCCTGGACTTCCGGCAGGGTGCGCAGGACTCCTGGCAGCGACGCGATGAGCGAGCCGACCAACCCGAGCGCCACCGCCGGCGCCGAGCGACTCAAACCGGACGCAGCTCCAAGCGGACGCGGCTGGCAGCCGTCGGCGACACGTAGCCGTTGTCCAGGAACCAACGGACGGAGCGAGCCAGCGCCTCGCGCGCGCTGCGGTGCTGGTAGCCGAGCTTCTGCTCCGCCTTCTCGCTCGTGACCCACACGTTGGCGCCCACGTAGTCACGCGCCATGCGCGACGTGAGGAGGGGCTCGCCTCCGCGCAGCCGCGCCGACAGCTCCCACAGCGAGCCAACGAGCTTCGCCAGGCCCGGGCTCTGCGGCTTGCTCGGCTCCGAAAGCCCCGTGATATCGGCGAGGATCTCGAAGATCTGCGTGTAGGTCAGGTTCTCACCGCCCAGGATGTACTTCTCGCCGACGACGCCCGCTTCCATGGCCTGGATGTGGCCCGCGGCCACGTCTTCCACGTCTACGATGTTGAGGCCGCCGGGCACGACGGGGAAGCGCCAGCTGGGCGAGTGACGCAGGTAGCGGAGCAGGGTTTGCCCGTTGGGCGTCGGCTTGCGGTCGCCGGGGCCGGCCATGGTGGCGGGCAGCACGCTCACGATCGGCGCGCCTCGCCCCACCGCTTCGTCTGCGAGCTTGGCCTGCTCCACCTTGGCCTGCGTGTACGCTTCCGGGTCGGTCAGGTTGAGCTGGTGGCTCTCGTCCATCGGCTCGTCTTGCGTGGTGCCGAGCACGGCCACGCTGCTGGTGAGCACGATCTTCTCCACGCCGTGCGCCTTGCAGGCATCCAGCACGTGCTTGGTGCCGATCACCGCGGGGTCGATGATCGACTTCGGGTTCTTGGCCCACAGCTTGAAGTTGGCGGCGGTGTGGTACACGCGGCTGCAGCCCGTGACGGCGCGGTACACGCTGCTCGGCGACATGAGATTGCCGACCGACAAGAGCAGGCGGTCCTGCGGCAGCCCTTCCAGCGAGGCCAGGTTCGTCTCCGGCCGGACGAACGCCTTCACCGACTCGCCGCGCTCCAGCAGCTTGCGCACCAGCGTGGCGCCAAGAAAGCCGTTTGCTCCGGTGACCAACACGTAAGGCTGCTGCTTCATGGGTCGCTTCCCTTACCACTAACCCGCGCGCGCTTGCCAGATGACAGAGGCGCGCGCCGGCGGACTCTCGTAGACTGCGCCCGTGCTCGCCATTTCGCGCCAAAAACTCGGGATTATTGCCGCCCTGCTCGCGCTCACGGCGAGGGCCAGGGCTGACGTGGCGCTGCCCGTCCACGTGCCGGCCGGGACGGGGCAACAGGCGCTCAGCCTCTCGCTCCAAAAGGGTGAGCTGGTCGCGGCCAGCTGCGCAGCTCCCCCGTGCCATACGGGCGCCGTCTCGCTCGGCTTGCCGGCGGAGCTGCAGGGCAAGCCGGCGCGGGCGGAGGTGGTGCCGCTCGGTGGTGGGCGGCGGGCCGTCGTCGTCTCGAGCACCGACGGCGCGCGGC
>JAEYOT010000423.1 GCA_023411445.1 Pseudomonadota bacterium | reverse complement strand
GTGCTATTGTTCGTCGATGGATCTGCGGCGGCCGCCTTTCCTTGTCGCCCTCGGGGCTCTGGCCTCGGTGGGGCTGGCGGCTTGTCAGTGGGGGCGCGTTGAGCCTCCCGCGGAAGAGGTGGTGACTGCTGCCGTGCAGGCGCAGCCGCAAGCGGCGCCCAGCGCGAGCGCCGCGTACCCGGAAGAAGGGGACTGCACCCTCCTGCACCCGCCGCGGCCAATCGGACCGCCAGCTCCTTCTCCACGAAGGTTGAGGGCTGAAGACCGAGCCAAGATCGACACCATCAAGATCTTCACGCACGGTAGCGCCGTCATCGTTCGCAAGCGGGAGCAGGCATGGATCCTGGCGCCGGGCGGCTGCGAGGTGCCGGCCGAGCGGGTGAAACGCGTGCTAGATCACCTGGTCGCGCTCAAGGTGTCCGAGAGCGAGGAGCCGCACCGCCACGACGACGATCGGCAAGTCATCGTGACCGGCGACGAGGAGGTCTACTTGCATTACGACGTGGAGCATCCCGCTGGCGGCGCTGAGCGGGCCCGCTTGCCGGACGGCTCGGTGCTGAGCCTGGGCGGTCTCGATCGCGGCCTGCTCTCGTTTCAGCCTAGCGACTGGTGCCGGCCGCGGTGAGCGTGGGCTAGCGTCCGTCAGAGGGCGCGGGTAGCGTTGACGCTCTCGTGTCAGATCCGGTCAGGACAGGTCGGGCGCGGCCGGAGGCGTTGGTCTCTGACTTCGCGCGCAGGGCGGGCTCAGCCCGCGCTATCGCGGCCGTGTTCGCGATCATCACCTTGATGGCCGCCTCCTCGACGCTAGCGATGACGCGCACTCTCGCGCTGTCGCTACCGTCCGTGCTGGCAGCCTTGGGCTTTGGCTGGGGTTACTGGGTCGCGCGTCAGCCGGAGCGCGCCGGTTTCGGCGGCTTCTTGATCGTCGTGACGGCGGCGGTTCAGTACGTGGCCACTGCCCTGAGCGCTGCGCAGGTGTCCCAGGCGCAGTCGATCGCCTATTTTGCCGCGCTGCTGCCGCTGGTGGCCGCCGCGACCATGCGCCTCCAGGGCGTGATCTGGAGCGGCGCTGTGGGCGCCGTGGCGCTGGTAGCGCAGGGGGCCATTCGTGAGCGCTTTCCGGCGGGCAGCTGGCAAGATCTCGTCGCCGCCTACTACTACTTCACGGCTACCTGGGTGGTGGCCGCGTTCGCGGCGGCTGCGAGCGAGCGTGCGCTGCGCTCCCACGTGAAGGAGGAGCTCCGCGCGGGAGCAGCGCTGGCCGCGACGCGCGAGGCCGAGAGACGCTACCAGCTGGTCGCCGAGCAGGTGAGCGATCTGGTGAGCGTGCTGGACGAGCAGGGGCGCTTCGTCTACCTCAGCCCATCGCACGAGCGCGTGCTGGGGTTGGATCTGCCAAGCTCGCTCGGACGCGCAGCACCCGAGCTGGTGCACGCTGACGACTACGGCTCGGTGACCGATGCGTTCAGCAAGACGCTGCAACACGGTTCGGCCTTCACGGTGGCGCGGCTGCAGGCCAAGGACGGGGATTATCGCTGGTTTCACATCCGCTTCTCGCGTATCGACAGCACGCTGGCGGGCGGCGCGGTGGCGATCAGCGCGCGTGACATCACCGAGCAGCAGCGCTTGAGCGAGGCGCTAGAAGGCACGCGGCGCATGGAATCCTTGGGGCGCTTGGCTGGCGGCGTCGCGCACGATTTCAACAACCTGCTGCTCGTGATCCGCGCCTGCACGGACCTCGCCACCCGGCAGCTGCCCGAGGCGCACCCGGCGCGGGCCGACCTGTCGGACATCGTGCGCACGACGGAGCGCGCAGCGGCGCTGACGAAGCAGCTGCTCACGTTCGCTCGGCGCCAGGTGCTGCCCGCGCGTCAGCGCTCGTCCGTCTCCGGCGTGGTGAGCGAGCTGCTGCCGATCTTGGAGCGCGTCTGCGGCAAGAGCATCCGGCTGTCCTTCGAGCTGGCGCCGTCTGGCTCGGAGGTGAGCGCCAACAGCGTGGAGCTCGAGCAGATCATCATGAACCTGACCTCGAACGCGCGTGACGCGATGCCGGATGGCGGCAGCCTCACGATCGCGGTGCGCCTGCGGACGCTGGCGGACCGGGAGCTCGCGGGGCTATCGCCGGGGCCGTACGTCGAGCTGTCGTTCAAGGACAGCGGCGTGGGCATGAGCCCCGAGGTGCAGGCGCGCATCTTCGAGCCGTTCTTCACGACCAAACCCGCTGGTCGCGGCACCGGCTTGGGCCTGGCCACCGTGTTTGGCCTCGTGGCTCAGCTGGGCGGGCGCATCAACGTCAGCTCGGTGGAGCAACAGGGCACCGAGTTCCGGGTGATGCTGCCGTGCGCGCTGGGCGAGACGGACAGCGCCGCCACCACTCACCTGCCGCCTACCAGCAAGTCGATGCGCGTGCTGGTGGTCGACGACGAGGAGGTCGTGCGCGCATTGATCGCCCGCATCTTGGAAGCGTCCGGTCACGAGGTGACGCAAGCCGCCTCGGCGGAAGCCGCGCTGCTGGCGGCGAAGGCGAGCTCCGCGCAGTTTGACCTGATTTTGACCGACGTGGTGCTGGGAGCCGCCGACGGCTTGGCCGTGCTGGACACGCTGCGCGCTGCGCACCCCAAGGCGGGCGTGCTGGTCATGTCTGGCTACAGCCCCACGCCGGAGCGCGTGGCGGAGCTTTCACGTCAGGGCGCCGAGTTCTTGGCCAAGCCTTTCGGTGCAGGCCAGCTGATGGCTGCGCTGGAGCGCGTGCGCCCGTCACAAGGCGTTGTTCACCAGCCGCGCCTCGTCTAGACACCGCGCATGGACCTGGGCAAAGCGGCGCGCGGCTGTGTTTACCTCTACCTGCCGCTCGCTGTGGCG
>JAEYOT010000405.1 GCA_023411445.1 Pseudomonadota bacterium | reverse complement strand
GCACCAAGGTCTTGCAGGTGGGCGACTCGTTCGCCGACGCGCTCAGCAAAGAGCTGAACAAGCTGCTCAAGGAAGCGGGACTGCTCACGACGGTGGAAACGAAGACGCCGAGCTACATCGGCGATTGGGCATATGGCGACGTGCTGCCCAAGCTGCTCGCGCGTCACAAGCCGGATCTGGTGCTGATCACGCTGGGCGCCAACGAGCTCGAGATTCCGGAGCCCGAGCTGCGCGCGACGCCGATCAAGCGCCTGGTGGGGCGGCTGGCAGGGCGTCCGTGCGTCTGGATCTTGCCGCCGCTGTGGAAGGCGGACACCGGCGTGATGCAGGTGATCAAAGACAACGCGAGCCCCTGTCAGGTGCTCGACTCCACGGCGCTCGTCGGTAACGTGCCGCGCGGGCCGGACGGCATCCACCCCAGCACCAAGGGCCGCGCGGATTGGGCGGCCTCGGTGGTGGGCTGGCTTCGGGCGCGGCGTGACCCAGACGGCTCTACGCCGTGGGCGCTCCGGAGCGGCTCGTGAGCGAGCTGGAGGGCGGCGGCCGCAAGGCGCTGCCTTGGGTGATGGCAGCGCTCGTGCTCGTGATCGGCGGCGCCAAGCTGGACGCCGCGCGTCCCTTGGTGGGGCGCGCGCTGGCCGTCGCGGCGCCGATTATCCCCGTCGTGCTCGGCGCGGCCCGCATCGAGAGCGCGGCGCCACCGATCGAGCGCATGGCGGTCGTCACCGGCTGGCTCACGGTCTTGATCGGCGAAGTTTGCGTGGCGGCCGGGTTCTTCGGAGTCTCCTGGCTGGCTGGCGCGGCGGCGGTGCTGCGCTGGGCGCTGCTGCCGCTGGTCGCGGTCGCGATCGCGGCGGAGTACTTCGACCGGCGCCGCGGCGGCAAGTCGCGCTTCGGTGCCTACGTGGCGCTCTCGGCCGGCTTCGCTGCCTACCTCTCGACGCACACGCACGCGGACGCCTTCTTCGCGGTGTTTGGTGCCTTCTTCGCGGCGCTGCTCGCTGGCGCCGCCGCGCTCTTGCTCGGCGAGCTGCTCGCGCGCGTGCTGCCAGACAGCTGACGAGGCTCAGCGCTCGGCGAGTTGTTGCAGGCGCTCGAGCACGAGCCGCTCTTCGCCCGTGAGCAGCGAGCGCTCATTGCGCAAGCCCTCGACGTAGTAGGCGAACAGCTGCCGATCCATGTCGCCGATGGAGAGCGCCACGCTCTCGAACGACGCGAGCGTGTCCGGATGCATCACGCGGGAGGCCGCGAGGTGCAGCTCCACCACGTAGTCGATCCAAGAAGAGCTGCCGGTCCAGCGTGCCACGGCCAGCGCGTGGCGCGACGCCAGCAAGCACACTTCGTGCGGCACCGTGAGCCCAGCGGTAGCGCCTTGAAGGATGCGCTTGAGATGCGAGCTGAGCACGCGCCTGGCTTCGTCCAGGTTGCCGCTCGCCGCCAGGCGATCTGCTAAGGCGCCGATCACCTCCAGCGCGTCGGCGCGAGCAGTCGAAGGCACCCCCGAGCTGCGCTGGCGAATGCCCTTCAAGTCAGCGCCGCGCGACGAAGGCGGCCCATTATCGGCGTCTGCCAGCTCATCCAAATGCAGCTCCAAGCGACCAAACGCCTCACGGGCTGCTCGCGGCGGAGGGACCGTTGTCGCGGCGCTGCGCGAGGCACGAGCTGCAGGCGGCGGTGGGGTGAAGGACGCCGGAGGCGGCGACGACTCGCGTCGGAGTCGCAGGGGAGCAACGCGCGCGTCGCGGCGCGCTTCGAACAGCGAGATCTCGGTCGTGCCGAGCAGCAAGCGATCGCCTTCGCGCAGTAGGGCGCTGTGGGTGATGCGCGCACCGTTGACGTAGACGCCGTTGGTGCTGTGCAGATCTTCCACCACCACGGACTCTTCGCGCACGCTGATCCGCGCGTGCATGCGCGACACCAAGCCGTCATCGAGCGTCACGTCGCATTCGGGCAGCCGCCCCGCTAGCACCGAGCCCTCGCGCAGCTCGAGCTCGTTGACCGGAGTGATGATGCTGACTGGCGGACGCAGGAGCGGCGGGCGTTGCTCCACCACGGGCGGAACGCTGGGAGCCGGTGCGCGTACGACCGGGGTTGCCCGTGGGGTGATGGAGCGCATTCAACGACAGATGATATCCGGCCCGTTCGGGGAACGAAGCCAAAAATCACCAGAATCGCTGGCAGATCAGGACAGGCCCTCGCGTAAGTAAGGATAGTTTCAGTAACCGGGAGCGGCATCAGTAGCCGTAGTCGCGCTTCCGCTTCGCGGTGCTGGTCGCTGCGGGCGCCGCGGGGGCGGGCTCGGCCTTCGGCGTGCTCGCCGTAGAAGCGGCGGGCCGCTTGGCCGCGGGCCGCACGGCAGCTGGCCGGCGTGCAGCGGCAGGCGGCGGGGTGATCACGTCGTCCGCGGCCGTGGCGGGCGGGGGAAACGAGGTCGGCGGCGAAGCGGGCGGGGGAGAAGGCGGCGTCTCGACGGCGAGCGGCTCCTCATTCGGCTTGGGGGCCTCGGGCAGGTTGGAGGCTGATACGGCGGGAGCACCGGAAGCTGCGGCCCCATCCGTGCCC
>JAEYOT010000403.1 GCA_023411445.1 Pseudomonadota bacterium | reverse complement strand
CGAGGCGGCCGCGCTGCACGCGCCCGCGGCGTGAGGGCGGGAACGCGGCGTCCGATCACGCCGTAGCCGAATGTCTCTGGCCCGCGCTCGAAGAGCGCAGAAATAGCGGATGATGCTGCTGGAACGGGCCATGCACGGCTCAGCGCATGCCCTGGCGCGATGCCTGGCCCATCGCCAAAGAAACGGCCAAGGAGTGGAGCGAGGACGACGCTTCACGCCTGGCCGCCTCGCTCGCCTTCTACACCCTGCTGTCGCTCGCGCCCTTGCTCGTGATCTTGGTGGCGCTCGCCGGCGTGGTGCTCGGACCGGAAGCGGCGCGCGGCCGTATCAGCAGCGAGCTGGCCTCGCTGATGGGTAGCCAAGCGGCGCGCGGCATCGAGGCGGTGCTGGCCAGCGCCAGGTCACCGGCGGGCGGCGCGATCAGCACGGTCGTAGGCGCCGTGGTGCTGCTCGTGGGCGCCTCGGGCGTGTTCGGCGAGCTGCAGTTCGCGCTCAACCGTATCTGGGAGGTGAAGGCGCGACCCGGCCGCGGCATCATGGGCGAGGTCAAGGACCGTTTCTTCTCTTTCACGATGGTGCTCGGCGTCGCGTTCCTGCTGCTCGTGTCACTCGTCATCAGCGCGCTGCTCAGCGCCGTGGGGCGCTTCTTCGCGGACGCGTTGCCGGGCGGCGAGCTGCTGTGGCAGGTATCGAACTTCGTGGTCTCACTCGCGATGGTGACGGTGCTGTTCGCCCTCATCTTCAAGTACGTGCCGGACGTGAGCATTCGCTGGCGGGACGTGTGGCTGGGCGCCGCAGTCACGGCCCTGCTCTTCACGATCGGCAAGAGCCTGCTGGGCATCTACCTGGGCAAGGCTTCCTTCCGCTCCTCGTACGGAGCGGCTGGCTCGCTGGTCGTGCTGGTCGTGTGGGTCTACTACTCAGCGCAGATATTGTTCCTCGGCGCTGAGTTCACGCAGGTGCAGGCCAAGCGTCGAGGCAGGGTATTTCGCCCCACCGGCAAGGCCGTAGCCATGGTCGAGCGCGCTGAGGGAATAAGGAACGAGCGCGGGCGTAGTACGGGAGGAACCCCCGCGTGAAGTTGCCATGTGCGTCAGCATGTGTGCCAAACTTCGGCAGCTCGCGATGTTGGTATTGAATTCAGGAGGCTACACGATGATGCGCTTGCGCTTTCTAGTTCCGGTTCTTGGCATTACGTCCCTGTGCACGTTCGCGTGCAGTGACGACGGTAGCGCTGTTGGTGGTGAAGGCGGAGCTGGTGGCGAGCCCACGGTGCCGGTCGAAGGTGGCGGCGCCGGCGAGGGCGGCGAAGGCGGCGCGGCCTGCGAAGAAGGACGCGTCGGCACGCTGGTGATCGAGGTCAGCGGCCTGCCCGAGGGCGTAGCGCCGGAGCTGGTCGTCGCCGGGCCCGACGAGCTGGCTCTCACGGAGAGCGAGCTCACGCTCGATGACGTGCCCAGCGGGCAGTACACGGTGACGGCCGCGCGCGTCTTCGACGCGGACGAGATCGTCCGCACCGTTTACGACGCCACGGTGGAGACCGAGTCGTTCTGCTTGCCCGGCGGCGGCGAGCAAACCATCAAGGTGACCTACGAGGCCATCCCCAGCAGCAACAAGCTGTGGCTGCACACGAAGACCACGCCGGAGGGAGCGGGTTTCTCGTCCTACGCCATCGCGGAGAGCGGCCTCACGGACGCGAGCGTCAGCATCGACGGCGGCATCGGCAAGTCCATCGCGTTCGATCGCGACGGCAACCTGTGGACCATCGCGCCCACGCTGGATTTCCCGAACGTACTGCGCTTCAACGCCGCGGACCTGGGCGAGTCCGGCGCGCCAGAGCCTGACGTGAGCTTCAACGTCCCCGAGGTCAAGTGCCTGCCCGCGCTCAGCAGCCTCGCGCTGGATCCGGCAGGCAACGTCTGGCTCAGCGCGTGCCAGGGCGAGGTGCTGCGCATTCCGGCCGCCTCGCTCAGCGGGGTGGATGGTGAGCTGGAGGCGGACGTGCTGTTGGCCGGCTTGGAGGACAACCGCGGTCTGGCGTTCGACGCCGACGGCAACCTGTGGGTGGCCACGGAGCTCGGCTTGGCGCGCTACGACGCTTCGCGCTTGGAGGAATCGAGCGCGGATGCGCCGGACCTGCTGCTCAGCGTCGAGAACGACACGCGCGCGCTGCGAGCGCAGTATCTCGCATTCGATAGCGAGGGCAACCTATGGGGCGCGGATCCCCTTGCCAACGCGGTGTTCAAGGTGGACTCGGCCGACCTGACCGGTGAAGGCGAACAGGAGGCGCTCGCATCCGTGTCAATCGCGATCGGGGTGACCGGGATCCTGACCCAGCCGGCCTTCGACGATGGAGGCGGCCTGTGGCTGGGGCTCGGCGTCGACACGGACCTCGACGCCGGGGCGATCGGTCGACTGAGCCCGGCGCAGCTGACCACGTCGGCAGGTCCGGGCGCGCCCGTCACGCCCGACGTGGTCGTGCACAGCTCCAGCGTCCGCGCAGAGCTGCCGCTCGCGTTCTTCCCGGCAGCCGAAGGCCTGCCGCTCTATCACGCGCTGCCCACCAAGTGACAGCGCGCCGCTCCTCGACGGGCGCGGCTTCAAGCGCCCGGCGAGCGCGCTCGGCGCGCAGGCGG
>JAEYOT010000346.1 GCA_023411445.1 Pseudomonadota bacterium | reverse complement strand
GGCCACAGGCGCAGCATGAAGGCCGAGTGACGCCGTGCTTGCTTGGCTCAAACGCAGGGCGCTGGTCTGACTTCGCATGTTTCCGCTCGGCGTAGCGACCTTGGTGCCGCCCTCTCGCCGTCCACGTCGACCTGGGCAGGACCATAGTACAGTCCCGGTCATGCAAGACGGCTGTGGCCTGTGCGCCAAGCTCGCGAGCACGACGGAGCCGGCGCTGTTCGAGAACGAGCTGTGGCACGTGCGACCGATCGACGCGCCCGCTGGCGTACCGGGCTGGATGCTGATGGTGGCGCGACGTCACGTACCAGGCCCCGCGCTCTTCAGTGAGCGTGAGGCCGTAAGCTTCGGTCCAACTTGGTGCCACTTGCAGCGCGTGCTGCTCGAGGTCACGGGTGCGCTACGCATCTACACGGCTGCGCTCGGTGAGAGCGCGCGGCACTTCCACGGACACTTGGTGCCGCGCTTCGAGCGCATGCCCAAAGAGGCGGTCGGCTGGTCCGTGTTCGATCTGGAGCGGGCAGCCAAGGCGGGAGAGGTCGTGGTGGATCCGGCGGACGTCGCCCAGTTCACGGCTGCCTACGCGCTGGCGCTGAAGAGCAATCCGCCTCCAGCACCGTGAAATCGGCTCTGTCCTGTGGGCCGCAGAGGGCGCGCGTAGCTTGCTGCCCTAGCAGCGTCGCACTACGTGTTGACACATGAGCTACGTCGCAGGCGTTAGCCGCTACGAGTCAATGCTGTTCCGCCGCTGCGGCAGAAGCGGCCTGAAGCTGCCCGCGCTCTCGCTCGGGCTGTGGCACAACTTCGGCGACGCGACTCCGCTGGAACAGCAGCGCCGCTTGCTGCGCACCGCGTTCGATCTGGGCATCGTGCATTTCGATTTGGCCAACAACTATGGTCCGCCGTACGGCAGCGCCGAGCTCAACTTCGGCACCCTGCTACGGCAGGACTTCAAGCCCTACCGCGACGAGCTCATCATCTCGACCAAGGCCGGATGGGACATGTGGCCCGGGCCGTATGGCTCGGGTGGCGGCGGCCGCAAGTACATGCTGGCCAGCCTGGATCAAAGCCTCCGCCGCATGGGGCTGGACTACGTGGACATCTTCTACTCGCACCGCTTCGACGCCGACACGCCGCTGGAGGAGACCGCGGGCGCGCTCGCGACTGCCGTGCAAAGCGGCAAGGCTCTGTACGTCGGGATCTCGTCGTACTCGGCAGGCAAGACCGCGGAAATGGTGAAGCTGCTGCGCCAGCACCAGGTGCCGCTCTTGATTCATCAACCTTCCTACAACCTGCTCAATCGCTGGCCGGAGCAGGGGCTGTTGGACACGCTGGAGCAGGAAGGCGTGGGCTGCATCGCGTTCAGCCCGCTCGCCCAAGGCTTGCTCACGGACAAGTACCTCCAAGGCGTGCCGGAGGACTCGCGCGTGAACCGACCTGGCGGCGGCACGTTGAAGAGCTCACACCTAAGCGAGGCGAACCTGGCCAACGTGCGCGCCCTCAACGAGATCGCCAAGGCGCGCGGTCAGAGCCTGGCGCAGATGGCGCTGGCCTGGGTGCTCAAGGACCCGCGCGTCACGACCACCCTGATCGGGGCGAGCAAGCCCGAGCAGCTGGCAGAGAACGTGCGCGCGCTCGCGAACCTGGAGTTCAGCCCGGCGGAGCTTGCGGACATCAATCGCTACGCGCAAGAGGGCGGGCTGAACCTGTGGGAGAAGCCCAGCACGGATCAACGCGTGTAGAGCCAAAGCTCAGACGAGGCCGCGCTGCATTAGCTCGCGGTCCGCGGCGCTGAGCGGAAGCGCGAGCGCCGCGAGATCCAGCTGCATGTGCTCACGGCTCGACGTGCCGGTCAGCGGCAGGATGCCGACCGCCGCTGCGAACGCGAACACCAGCTCGGCGCTGCTGCGACCCGTGCGAGCGCACAGCTCCTTCATGGCCGGATGGGACAGCTGTTTGCGATTCGCGGTCAGCAGCGAGAAGCCTTGGTAAGTCACCCCGTGCCGAGCGCACACAGCGCGCACCTGCTCGTCCCAGCCCGTGCTGGCATAGCAGCGGTTCTGCACGAAGCGGGGCGGGATGGCGCACCACGCGAGCAGCTCGCTCAGCTGCTCGGCCGTAAAATTGCTGACGCCGATCAAGCGCGCCTTGCCGCTTCGCGCCAGCTGCTCCAGCGCCTGCCAAGCTTCGCGATCGCGAGCCGTGAGCCTTCCGGACGAGCTTGGCCCGTGCAGCAGGTACGAGTCCAGGTAGTCCGTCGAGAAGTGCGCTAGCGAGCTGTCGAACGATTGCTGGACCTGCGTGGCCACGGGCGCGGCGGGGTCGTACGGCAAGCGATGGTCCTGGCCGCCCTGGAACGTGTACTTCGACTGCAGAAAGAGTCGCTGCCGCGTGGTACGCCCTGCGGCGATGGCCTCGCGGACGGCTTCACCCACCGCGGCTTCGAAGTAGTGCTTGCGCTGGTTGGCGGTGTCGATGCCGACGAAGCCGGCCTCCAGCGCGAGGCGCGTGAGCTCCTGGGTACGCTCCTCCTTCCAGGCGGTACCGTAGAGAACGCGTGGGATGGGCGCGGGGCCGGTCATGGGGCAACATTAGCTGTAAGCCGCGCACCGGCTCACTGGCAATGCCGCGTCTCGGCTCCATTCGATCCCGACGCGCCAATGTGCCCCGCGTCGCTGACGCCCCGCGCGGTGCTCAACGGGGTGCGCAAACTCCGAATCATCCATTTTGCTGCTCCTTTTCGAGCGCAGCCAGCCTGGAACAGCGCCTGCACTCAGGCGCGCCCCGATGGCGCTGAGCCCAATCCGACTCGTCTTGATTTCCGCTTCCCTGGCCGTCGCTTGCGCTCCCGCGCGCCCCCCGGCTCCCGTGCAGGCGCCCGTGACCGACACGGGCTACGTCACGCTCATTCCCGAGGTGACCTACGCTCCCACGGGACGGGCCGCGGGGGACGAGCCAGCGCCGCTCGATCCCAATGAAAATGTCATGGCCAGCATCTTGGCCATCCCGCGTGGCGAGCCCTGCCGGCATGGCCCCTGCATCGAAACGCCAGCGGAGCACGAAGATGATCACGCCCTACCCCAGCTCGTCGTGGCGCGCTGAAGGCACCATCGTCACGATGCTGCGCGTGACTGCCGGCGTCATCTTCGTCGTCCACGGGGTGCAGAAGCTCGTCAACATTCCGGGCACCGCTCAGAGCTTTGCCGCGCTGGGCATCCCGCTGCCGGAGTACAGCGTCTACGCTGCCATCGCTGGCGAGCTGCTCGGCGGGCTCGGCTTGCTCGTGGGCCTGCTCACGCGCGTCGCAGCGTTCGGGCCGTTTTGCGTCATGCTGGTAGCGATCATCGCGGCGCACCTCCCGCATGGGCTGCTCGCGAAGAATGGTGGCTTCGAGTACCCGCTCGTGCTCGCGCTGGTGTCGCTGTTCTTCGTCGCGCACGGCGCCGGCTCGTTCTCGCTGGACGCCCTGCTGGATCGCTCGGACTCCCGAGCTTTCCGCACGCACCGCGTCGAATCGCACGCCTGACGGCGTGGTACAAACAGCGCGTGAACGCGCCGCTCGCGGAGCTGACCGTCTTGGTCGCCGACTGTCAGACGACCGGCGCATCGCCAGCGCTGGGCTCGGTGCTCGAGCTGGGCTGGTGCTTGAGCTCTGCGGCGCAGCCGGAGCTGGAGCTCGGCGCGCAAGCTCATTGGATCCTGCCGGCACCGGGTGAGCGCGTCTCGGCGACGGTGCGCAAGCTCACCGGCTTCGAGGACGCCGTGCTCGAAAGCGCGCTGACGCCGGAGGTCGCCTGGCAACGCTTGCGCGCCACGATGACGGCTTCTGCCACGCCGATGCCGGCCGCCATCCATTTTGCGCGCTTCGAGCTCGCGTTCTTGCAGGATTGGTCGCAGCGCTTCGAGCCGGCGCAGCCGTTTCCGCTGCAAGCGGTGTGCGTGCACGCGATCGCGGTCAAGCTGTTTCCCGACTTGCCACGGCGCAACCTGCGCGCCCTGGCAGGGTTTCTCGGCCACGGCTTGCACCTCGAGCGTCGCGCGCTGGGGCACGTGCTGGCCACGGCCTTCATCTGGCGCAAGTTGGTAGCGGAGCTTCAGGCGCGCGGCGTGGGGGATTGGCGAGAGCTGCAAGCTTGGCTCGCGGCGCCGCGCGAGAGCGCGCCGCGTCAGCGCCGTTACCCCCTACCGCCGACGCGCTACCGCGCCTTACCGGAGCAGCCCGGCGTGTACCGCTTCCTGCGCTCCAACGGCGATGTGCTCTACGTCGGCAAGGCGACCAGCTTGAAGAAGCGCGTCTCCTCCCATTTCACCAAGCAGGCCGGAGCCACCGAGCGCGCGCTCGAGATGCTGACGCAAGTGAGCGACGTGGCCTTCATCGCCACGCCCTCCGCGCTGGAGGCAGCGCTGCTCGAGACACGCACGATCAAAGAGCTGAACCCGCCCTACAACGTGCAGCTGGTGCAGGGGGATCGCAGCGTTTGGTTCTCCTCCTCTGATTGGTCACGGGCCGAGCTCGAGCCGAGCGCCGTCCACGCTACGGGCCCCCTCCCCTCGCGGCACTCGCTGCGAGCTTTGCGCGCGCTGGCGGAGTTGCTCGCCGGCGAGCCGGAGACGCCAGCGCGACGCGCCGCGGCGGTCGGCGCACCCACGCGCTGGGCGCCGGACGAGGCGTCTTTCGCCGAGGGTTTTGCGATATTTGGCGCGCGCCACGTCGTCGGCTTGCCGAGCGGGCTCACTCCGCGCCAGCGCGCTCTCCGCATCGGGCGCGCGCTCCTGGCGCAGGCACCGGAGGAAGCGCCGGAGACTGACGCCGATGAGCCCAAGCTGTGGGACGGACCACGCGTGTGCCGTCACCTGGAGCGCGCGGTGGGGCAGGCTCAGCGTGTGCTGCGACGCGCCAGCTGGCTCTGCTTGCTGGCAAGCAGCAGCGTGAGCTACCGCGAGCCGGGCGGCGGCGTCACGCGCTGTCTGCGCATCGAGCGCGCGGCGCTGCTCGAGAGCGCAGACTTGCCCGCGGACGCGAGCTTGCCCGCGCCCGAGCGAGCGCCGCGCCTCATGCTGCAGCGCTCTTTCGACGCCGCCGGCTACGACGCGCTGCGCGTCCTCAACACCGAGCTCAAGCGCATCCTGCGCGACGGCGGGGAGGTCACCGTGCGCCTCTCACGCACGCGAGCGCTGAGCGGCAGCGCGCTGGCGCAAGTCTTGGCGCTCACGTAGCCGACGCGCGGCCAGGGCGAGCAGACCCAGCGCCGCCCACGGCAGCTCCGAACGTTGGCCCGGCACGCTGCAGCCGCAGCCCGAAGAGCCTCGTGGCGGAGGTGAACGAGGCGGTGCTCCGGCCATGCTCGAGCCTCCAGCGCTGCCCGCGCCAGTAGATCCGCCCGTGACGCTGCCGCCGCTGCCCGCTGCTCCGGCCACGGCGGCGCCGCCAGCGCCTTCCCCAGCGCTGCCCACGCC
>JAEYOT010000339.1 GCA_023411445.1 Pseudomonadota bacterium | reverse complement strand
GTCATTGACGGTATTGAAGACGGAAAGACGACCGATATCCCCACCGGGGAAGAACAGTGGCTTGACCACGAAAGAGTCGATGGTCAGCGCGGGACGCCCCACGATGGGCGCGAGCAGCGCCTGCTCCTCCACGGGCCCGTGGCCCCAAAGGCCGAGCGCTGGCAGCAGCACCTGCTCCAAGAGCTCGTGGCTGAGATCCCCGCCGCTACCGTGCGCGAGCAATACGCGCTCATAGCCAGCGAAAGGCGCCGTCATTTCGAGTTCGGGGGTTGGGAATTGAGGGATCATGGGGCACCGATGGCAAGAGGTCTGTCTGCGGAGGAGCCCAGCGCGAACGCCCCAATGACGACGCGCGCACTGGTTCCCTTGCTCGAACCACGCACGCGTGCGACCGGTCCACGCGCGTGCGCCGTTCATCCGCCTCTGAGCCCTCCAGCGTAGCTCGCTTCGCTTCCGCGCGCAGCAGTTACTTACGTCCGCCGCGCACCACCGCTATCCACAGCCTTTGCGTCCAGTATCACGAGTCCAGCTTCAAACGCGGCTACGGAACGCGCTCGCGCGAGTGACGCTCGTGGCGCTGTAATTCAGGCCATTAGCGCAGCGCGCACGCTTGGTTGATCGCGTCAGCGCGCGCCGGGCGCGGATGGTTTTTGTCTCGCGTTTGCTGCCGCCCCGAGCCGCTGACGTTCAACGCTTGCTGAGCACGAGCGCCGCTCTTGACTCATTAGTGTCACGCCGCTCCGCTACAAGTTGCACCTCGCCTATCGGGCGGGCGCGACCGCGGCGAGCAGCTCCGCGGATCTGCCCCGAGGGCCGGCTCGTCACGGGCGGCGGCCCGCGACCGTCCAAGACGTGGGGGACGACGTGAGGGGAACTCGGCGCGCAAGGGTTGTCCTCGCTGAGCACGTCCGCCGCGAGCTGCTCAGTCGCTCGAAGGAGCGATCGTACTCAGCGTTCACGCCAACCTGGTGCTGCAGGCGCTGCTATCGAGCGCGGAGTTTCTCGACCGCATCGAGCTGGGAACCTCGCCCGGCGCCGCTACGCCGCGAGCTCTCGGCCCGAGACACCACGCGCTCCGGACCCGAGCGACGGGCGCCTCGCGGCCACGCTCCTCGAGTAGGGTAAGCGCCGACATGCCGCCGCCTCCAACCGCTCGCCGCGCTGGCAACCACTCATTTGTCCGGCCGTTCCGGCAACTCCGGCCCGAGCGTGGCAGCCCCGGCCCAGCGCGCACATCGCCCCCGGCCAGCGCAACGTGTCCGACCTCACACCACGAATTTGCGACCATCCAAGCTGATTTTTCCTGAGTCTCGACGGTTCGGCCCCTAGACTGGTTGGGATGCGGACATTCTTTGGCTTTGGGTCGGCGCTAGCTCTGGCTGCGTCTTCTGCGCTGTTGGTGGCGGCGTGCGGCGATAGCGGCCCGGAGAGCACGGTGAGCGGCGGGGGCAGCAGCAACTCGTCGACCGCGGGGAGCTCGTCGTCGAGCGGAGGGCTCACGCTCGGCGGCACGGCGAACAACGGCACCGGCGGAAACGGCACCGGCAACACGAGCGGGGATGGTCCGATCGAAGGCTGTGCGGCGGCCAACCAAGCTGCAGAGCTCGCCCCAGTGTACCTAGTGTTTTTGCTCGACGAATCGGGCAGCATGGGTGACGGCCGCAACGGCAACCGAACCGAGAAGTGGGACCCGGTGACGGCGGCCCTGCGCTCCTTCTTCACCGATCCGGATTCGACCGGGATCATGGCCTCACTCAGCGTGTTCCCGCTGAACAAGAACAAGACGACCGGCGCCGCCGACAACGACATCCCGGCAGACTGCAACGCCGCCGCATACGTCGACCCCGTGGTGCCGCCCACTGCGCTGCCCAACGACACGACGTTCGCGGCCGCGATCCAAGAGATGGACCCGCCGAACGAGTACGGCACGCCGACCTACCCGGCGCTCTCAGGCACCATCCAGTACGCGCAGAGCCTGCTGGAGGAAGACTCGACGCGCAAGGTTGCCATCGTGATGGTGACCGACGGCGAGCCAGTCTCGTGTCGCAACAACACCATCAGCAACACTGCGATGGCCGCGGCAGCGGTCGCCGACCAAATCCCCACCTACGTGATCGGCGTGGGCGACAGCCTGACCTCGCTCAACACCATCGCAGAGGGTGGAGGCACGGACGAAGCCTTCATCGTCACCGTCGATGATCCGGAGAAGACGCGCACGGAGCTGCTCGACGCGATCAACCTGATCCGCGGCGAAGCGCTCTCCTGCGACATCGACATCCCCGCGCCGCCCGCCGGCAAGCGCCTCGATCCGGACAAGGTGAACGTGCAGTTTACCGCTGCGGACCAAGATCCCGTCTCGCTCAAGTACGGCACGGAGTGCAGCGGCGACACGGAGTGGCGCTACGATGATCCGGCCAAACCCACCACCATTCAGCTGTGCGAGAGCGCCTGCTCGCAGGTGAAGGCGGACCCCAATGGCAAGCTGGACGTCGTGTTCGGCTGCGTGAACCGCGACGTGGTCAACTGAGGGGCCCCCTCCCCCAAAGCTAGAAAATACTGCGCTTGGGCGTAGGCCGCGCGGCAGGCTTGGCCAGCGACTCCTGCTCGGCAGGCGCGGGCTCTGACGCCTCGACCGCGACCGGCGCGGCCGGCACGACGGCGGCCGGCTCGGGCTGCTGCGCGCTGACCACGGCAGGCG
>JAEYOT010000260.1 GCA_023411445.1 Pseudomonadota bacterium | reverse complement strand
CACGTCGACCGGCGCGCTGGCCTTCACGGTGGCGGACGTGGACTCCAACAACGTGACCGTGAGCGCCGGCTCCAGCAACACGACGCTGATCCCGAACGGAAACATCGTCGTCTCGCCCGCCAGCGGCGCGCCGGGCGCCCGCACGGTCACGGTCACGCCGGTAGCCAATGGCAACGGCGGCCCCGTCACCATCACCTTGACAGCGAGCGACGGCAGCCTGACCGCGACGCGCACGTTCACCGTGACGGTCACGCCAGTGAACGACCCACCGACCATCTCGAACATCACCGATCGCACCGTGGAGCCCAACACGTCGACCGGCGCAATCGCCTTCACGGTGGCAGATCCGGACGGCGACACGCTCACGGTGAGCGCCAGCTCCAGCGTGGTGCGCGTCGTGCCGACGGCCAACATCACGCTCGGCGGCAGCGGCGGCAATCGCACCATCACGCTCGTGCCGGCGAACAACCAGGGCGGCACGACGACCATCACCGTCGCCGTGAGCGACGGCAAGGGCGGTAGCGCGAGCGACACCTTCGTGCTCTCGGTCAAGGTGCAGCTCAGCGCGAGCGCACTCGGTCCGGGTAGCGTGACCGCGAGCGGCACCGGCTGCCCCGGAGGCAGCGCGTCCTGCACGGCCGTGCCCGGCGCCGGTACGGTGACGTTCGTAGCGACGCCGGACGCAGGCGCCGAGCTCGCCGGTTGGAGCGGCGCCTGCAGCGGCACCGGCAACGGCGTGATTACACCCATCCCCACCGCGGGCGTCACCTGCACGGCCACGTTCCGCAACCTGTGGGCGCGGCTCTTCCATTCGCCGGCGAACGTCGCGCAGCAGGTCGCCACCGTCGCTACCAGCGTCGTGGAGACGCCTAAGGCGCTCCACTACCTGGGCGGTGTCCCGGGCCGGGATGGCGACACGGCCGTGGTCTGGAACGCAGCCAAGGACACGGGCGACGTGCTGGCCGGCAGCGCCTTCGGCTTCACTCAGGACGGCACGTCCTTGCGCCCGGTGGAGCTGCTGCAAGATGGCACTGACGGCACGGTCGCGTTGATCCAGGCGGTGTCCGCAATGGTAGCGGCCTGCTCTGGCTCGATGACGCGAACACGCTGGTGCGAGCCCGCAGCTACGAAGTGACCAACCCCAACAGCCAGATTTGGCAGACCCCGGTGGGCCTGGTGCGGGCGAAAGATGGCGGGCTCACCTTCCTGGAGAGCAGTCGGAATATGAGCCCCATCGCCGTGTTCCCCACCTACGGGCAGCTCGTGCGCGTCAGCGCGAGCGGCGCGGTGCTGGGCGCCAGCGCGTTCCTCGAGCACGTCGGTGCCTGCAACGCTAACTACGTCTCGCAGAGCTATCAGCCGCGCGCGCTAGCCGTGAACGCAGACGGCAACTACCTGGTCGCAGGCTCGGTGGCGGCGCTAGATCCCCAGAACGGCTCCTCGCAGCTCAACTTGACCTTGTTCGACGCGAGCGGGGCTCAGCTGTGGGGCCGCCACATCGAGGCCACGCCCGCGACGCGCAGCGTAGAGGCAAACTCGATCAGCGCCATTGGCGACAACTTCTTCGTGACAGGTCGGATCAGCCAACAAGGCCGGTCCATGACTGGTTTCGGCCTCCTGATCAGCAAGAGCGGCCAGATCGCCTGGTGGAAGAGCTTCGGGGCCGCCTCCGCCAGCTTGTTGCCCTTCAACAACGTCGCCGCCGCCGGCGCGCTGTACGTGACCGGCCTAGCGCCCGTCGCGAACCAGGCCGAGCTGTTCGTCGCGCGCTGGGACGTGGCTGGTGCCTCGCTGCGAGGGCTCACCTACGGTGACGTTGGCAGCGAAGCGGGTGTCCGCATCGCTCCGGCGGCAAGTGGTGGCTTCAACGCATTCGGCTTGTCCGTGAGCTCGTTCGGGAACGTGGCCGTCGCTGCCTGGGCGCTGCGCTTGGACGCACAGCTGCGCATCAACTTGGACGTCGGCAACGCCGCCGTTTACCAGCCCGCCCTGGTGAACGAGACGGCGGCGGAGACGGTCACGTGCGTGGGCCCGGGTCACTACGTCGCCACCACGCCTACGGTGCAGGAGCTGAACGCGAATGCGACCACAACCACGATCGGCGGCGCCTACCAGGCAACGCCGTAAACTTCAGTGTACCACGGCGGGGCGCGGCTCCATACGGGCCACCACGAGCGGCCAGCTGAGCGGCTGGCGCTCGAAGTCCTCCGCGCCCGGCTGCTTGATGTCCACGCACAGCTGGTAATTGCCGGGCACGATCGGCGCGGGCACGCCCAGCGAGCGGGTGCGGTAGCGCGGCGTGCTGGACTTGTGCTGCGTGGCGTCCGTCAGGTGCTCGAGGCCGCTCGGCGCCACCAGCGCGAAGCGCAGCTCGAACGGCTGCGACAGCTCGCCGGGGCCGAGTAGGAAGTAAGCGTGCACTTCCAGCGGCAAGAAAGCGCCAGGTGGCGGCTCCACGTTCGGCTGAAGGTTGACCTGCTCGACGATGTTGAACAAGGTCACGTTGTTCGAGTGTTGGTCCAAGCTGGACCCACCGCACAACGTCAAGAAGTAGCACTTTGGCATCGCGGGGTCTTTAGCGCAGCAGGCCGCCGGTGGCGACGCGAATGACGGCGAGCGCGCCGAGCACGAACAGCGCGGCCGCCACGCTGGCGCACATGCGCGCTGAGGCGCGCCGCCGCTCCGGGCTGGTGAGCATGCCCTCGAGCAAGAGCGCGCGGTGCACGCCCAGCCCGGCGTGGCCCAAGGTGGCAGCGACGCCCAGCAGGTACAGGCCACCCTGCAGCGGCACGCCGTAGCTCGAGCTGGCGAGCTCGGAGACGAGGCGAAAGCCAGCGTCGCGCGCGTCTGCCTCGCCGAGCAGCACTGCGACCGGGAAGGCGCGCGCGTGATAGAGCAGGAAGGCAAACGCCACCAGCGCGCAAGCTCTCGAGAGGACGCGCGCCGTACGCGGGACGTCATCAGCGGGTAGGTGGCGAGGGTTCGCGCTCACGAGCCAGAGGCCGAGCCCGCAGTGCAGCAAGAACGGCAGCCACACGAGCAACGCGGCGCTGACCAGGGCAAACGGGCTGGTGGGCGCGCGCACGAGCTGGCTCGGCTCACTGGCGC
>JAEYOT010000259.1 GCA_023411445.1 Pseudomonadota bacterium | reverse complement strand
CCTGGACGAGCCGGCGCCTCGCCTCACCTTCCCCGAGTTCACGGACTCGTCGGCGCCGACACGGCGGGAGCGGGCGAGCGATGGTCCGCGCCTGGACGGCCTGTTCGAGCGCCGCGCGGACGAGCCGGGCTCCGCCCCGCCCCCGGCGACAGCTCCGGAGACGGAGCGCAGCGAGAGCCGCGCCTTGCCGAGCTGCGAGGCAGCGGTGGCGCGCAACAACGAGACGATTGAGCTGGGCGCGCCGCGCGGCCCCGCCGACATCACGCGCGAAGCCTACGCCAGCATCCTGCAAAACGGCAGCTACCTCAGCGGTTGCGCCATCCCCGACCGAACCGTGTTCGAGATCTGCGCAGCCGTGCGAGACGGACGCGCCGTCGGCGTCACCGTCAGCAGCTCGCCGCCCAGCGCGAGCTTGAACGCCTGCGTGCGCCGCGCGGTCTCTCGCCTGAAATTCCCGAGCAACCCACGGCTGGACGTGACGCATACGCGCTTCGATGCGGCGCGACGTTGAGCCAGGCCCGCTCCTTGCATTAGAGCTATGTCGATGAACACGCGCCCCCTGCTCGCACTTGCCGCCGGCGTCCTCACGTCCTTGTTTGCGCCGCTCGCTCGAGCGGACGTATCGACCATCAAGCAGCCAGGGCGTCACCCCGGCTACGTGTTCGAGGCGGAGCCGCACCTGCTGGTGGCGCCGTTCGACCATTTTCATCCCGGCGCTGGCTTCCGCGGCACGATCGAGCTGGTGGACAATGGCTTCATCTCCAGCATCAACAACACCGTGGGCATCGGCTTCGGCGCGGACTACAGCAAAGATCACCTGCGGATCCCGATCGTGATGCAGTGGAACTTCTGGCTGTCGCAGAACTGGTCGGTGTTCGGCGAGCCCGGCGGTTTGATCGACATCGGCAACAAGACGCGGCCGCACGCGGCGTTCTACGCGGGCGGGCGCTTCCATTTCACGGACTCGATCACGCTCACCATGCGCGTCGGTCATCCGACGGCCAGCGTCGGTGTCTCGTTCTTGCTCTGAGCCGTGCCGGTCCTCACGCCTCTACCCATCGACGAGGTGCTGCCGCAGGTGTGCCGCGCGCTCCGCGCCGGCGCAGCGCTCGTGCTCGAAGCCCCGCCCGGCGCCGGCAAGACCACGCGCGTGCCCTGGTCCATCCACGAGACGTTCGCCTCGGGCGAGGTCATCGTGGCGGAGCCGCGGCGGCTGGCAGCGCGGCTCACCGCGGCGCGCGTGGCGAGCGAGCGCGGCGAGCGGCTAGGCGACACCGTCGGCTACAGCGTGCGTTTTGAGGACGTGGCGGGCCCGAAGACGCGCATCCGCTACGTGACCGAAGGCGTGCTGCTCCGGCGCCTGCTGGCGGAGCCGGAGCTGCCCGGCGTGGCTCACATCGTGCTCGACGAGTTTCACGAGCGCAGCCTGCTCACGGACTTGCTGCTGGTGCTGCTCCAGCGCCTGCGGCAGCGGCGGCCGGACCTCGGCCTGACCGTGATGAGCGCCACGCTCGACGCCGAGCCGGTCGCGCGCTTGCTGGGCGCCGAGCGTGTACGAAGCGAAGGCCGCACCTTCCCGCTCAGCATCGAGCACCTGTCGACGCCCGACGACCGCCCGCTGGAGAAGCAAGTGGTGAGCGCGGTGCGCGCGGCCACGGCGCCGGGCGAGAGCGGGGACGTGCTGGTGTTCTTGCCCGGCTCCGCCGACATCCGGCGCGCGCTCGCGGCGCTGGAGCCGCTGGCGAGCGAGCGCGATCTGCTCGTGCTGCCGCTACACGGGGACCTACCGATCGCCGAGCAGGCGCGCGCGGTCGAGCCAGCGCCGTGCCGCAAGGTCGTGCTCTCGACCAACGTGGCCGAGACGTCCGTCACCATCGACGGCGTGACCACGGTGGTGGACTCCGGCTTGTTCCGCCTCGCCAGCCACTCACCGTGGAGCGGCCTGCCCACGCTCAGCACGGCCAAGATCAGCCGCGCCGCGGCGATTCAGCGCGCTGGTCGCGCGGGTCGCACGCGCGCGGGTCGAGTGCTCCGCCTCTATACCAAGGGGGACTTCGAGGGCCGGCGCGAGCACGAGCTGCCGGAAATCGCGCGCGCTGATCTGAGCGAGGCGCTGCTCGCCTTGGCCGGCGCTGGCGTCCGTGACGGCGCCGAGCTCGGCTGGCTCACGCAGCCGCCGGAGGCCGCGCTCAAAGCCGCGCGCGACCTGCTCGGCTGGCTGGGCGCGCTGACCAGCAGCGGCGAGCTGACCCCGATCGGCCGGCGCTTGCTCCAGTTGCCGCTCCATCCGCGCCTTTCGCGCATCGTCACGCGCGGCGAAGAGCTGGGCGTGGCCCGCGAAGCGTGCCTGGCTGCCGCGCTGCTATCCGAGCGTGACATCCGCTCCGACGCGCGCCTGCGTCTTGGCCCGGGCGGCGCGCGCGAGCTGGGCGCCAGCGGTCCGTGCGACGTGCTCGAGCTGATGTCGCGCTTCGCGGAGGCGGAGGCCGTCAACTTTCGAGAAGGCGGCGTGAGGCGCGCCGGGCTCGACGTGCGCACGGTGCAAGCCGTAGCCACCACTTACCGCAAGCTCTCGTCGAGCGCCGAGCGGCGGACACGCCCGCCTGCGTCGCCCGAAGCCATTGACGCGGCCGTGCGGCGCAGCGTCTTGGCCGGCTTCCCCGATCGCGTGGGAAAGCGGCGCCGCGCGGGGCAACCGGACATCGTGCTGTCGCAAGGCGGCTCGGCCAAGCTGAGCGACAGCAGCGTGGTGCACGAGGGCGAGCTGTTGGTCGCGGTAGCGGCGGACGAGCAGAGCGCGGGCGGTAAGGCGCAGGGAGCGATCCGGCTCGCCAGCAGCGTCGAGCCCGACTGGCTGCTCGAAGACTACGGCCCGCGCATCGAGCTGCGCGACGAGCTGCTCTGGAACGCCGAAGCCGAGCGCGTCGAGCGCCGTGAGGGCATGGCGTTCGGCGCAATTCTGCTGGACGAGTCGCGCGGTCCGGCGCCGCCTTCGGACGACGCCTCACAGCTGCTGTACGAGGCCGCGAAGTCGCGCGGGGTGTTCACGAC
>JAEYOT010000169.1 GCA_023411445.1 Pseudomonadota bacterium | reverse complement strand
CCGCAGTGCCGCCGCCACCGTCGTCGTCGTCACCGCACGCCAGCGGCATGGCCGCTAGGCTCATCAAACAACCAAGGCTCAAAGCTTTTGCGAAAGAAATCTTCATGACTTACCTCGAGGGTGAAGCAGGTTAGACGGGCGAAGCCTCGTCCGTCCAACATCCCGCGGTCAACGACACGCCGACCCAACTCGTTTTGAGCGTGCAAAACCGACACGCGATCACCTACCCCTCTCCCTTTGCAGCGGGGCGGTGATCTCGTGTGCGGATGCGCCGACTCAGGCTCTGGCGCGCTTGCGAGTGCGGGAGGAGCGCGGAGCGGAGCTGCCGAGTAGCCCGAGCACGTCATCCCATTGATCGGGGCTCTTCATGAGCGCACCGAGCAAGCCTGGCGGCAAATGACCCGCTGCCGCCAACCAGCGGTAGCGGTCCACCCCGTGGACGTCGAGGAACGAGGCGATCTCTTCCAGACGGCCGACGCCCACTCCCTTGCACAGTCCCGACTCGAGCATGCCGACGTAGCTCCCCGAGCGGACACCCAGCTTTCGAGCCAGATCCTTCTGGGTGAGACCTCGCTCCATGCGAGCTGAACGAATCAGTCTACCAACTTTTTTCGTGGACCCTTTTGCGGCCATCAAATCCCATCGCTATGGGCTGTCGATGCAGCAGCGTCGAAGCCTGCCCGCACCCGCCCACAGCTCCTCCTCTCTGACGCTGAGGTAGGTGATCAATCGTTGTAATGAGGTGGTACGAAGCCCGGGCCGTCGGCTTCAAAGAGCACGCCGGCTCGGAGACCCTCGCAGTACCTCAGAGAATAATCTGCCCCGGCCGTCCATTGCAACCCTGAAGGCTAGACATTTTCAATTCTGCAATGCGCCTTCCACCGGAAGGGTGATTGAGAACGCGCGTTCCTCCAGGCGACAGCGGCGCGTGGAGGGCTGTCCGATAATTGGACGCTCGAGATGCTGGCGCGCCATTCGCGCCGTTTCTCCGAGCATTTTCGGCGAGGTACCGAAGTGAAGCAGCCGACCTAAATGTCTAGGTTGCGAACGTTGAGCGCGTTCTCTTCGATGAACTGACGGCGCGGCTCCACTTGATCGCCCATCAGCACGCTGAATAGCTCGTCAGCGCGGACCGGATCACTGACCTTAACTTTTAGCAACGAGCGCGCGTCCGGGTTCATCGTCGTCTCCCACAACTGGTCGGCGTTCATTTCGCCGAGACCTTTGTAGCGGGTGATATTGAGGCCCTTTCTGCCACGCTCCGAGATGAATTGCTCCAGCTCCTCCGAGCCAGAAATGCTGATCGGCTCCCCATTGCCGACGCGAGCGACGTAGGGCGCTGGGCCGATCGAGCGGATATCCTCATCGATCGAGAGCAGCTCTTGGTACTCCGCAGACTCCGCCAGCTCCCAGTCCATGGATGCCGGGCGGCCAGAAGCGCCGGGGCGGAACTTCACGTCGATGCGACCGGCGCCGTGGGCCTTCTCCCACTCCACGGTCACGGTCAGCGGCGACAGGTCCGGATAGCGGCGCTCGAGCTCTTGCTGCAAGCGCTCCGCGGCGCTCTTGACCTTCGTCTCATCCCGGAAATCAGCCAGCGTCAGCGCGCCGATGCGCAGCATGGCAGCGACCACGCGCGCGTCGCAGCGCCGGTCGATCTTGGTCAAGATGGCCCGCAGGGATTTCAGGCGCGTTGCCAGGTTGAACAGCGGCATGCCGCTCAAGGCCGGCCCCTTCGAGCTCTGCACCGATAGATCCTCGATGCCAGACTCGGTGAGGAAGCGATCCAGCGCGGCCTGGTCCTTCACGTACAGCACCTTCTTGCCCTTCTTGATGCCGAAGAGCGGCGGCTGCGCGATGTACAGGTAGCCCGAGTCGATCAGCTCGCGCATCTGCCGGTAGAAGAAGGTGAGCAGCAGCGTGCGGATGTGGCTGCCGTCCACGTCGGCGTCGGTCATCAGGATGACGCGGTGGTAGCGGAGCTTGCTCAGATCGAAACCGCCGTTGTCGCCGATGCCACAGCCGAGCGCGGAGATGAGCGTGGCCACCTCTTGCGAGCTGAGCATGCGATCCAGGCGCGCGCGCTCCACGTTCAAGATCTTGCCCTTCAGCGGCAAGATGGCCTGAAAGTGCCGATCGCGCCCCTGCTTGGCGCTGCCGCCGGCGCTCTCACCCTCGACGATGTAAAGCTCGCTGATGGTGGGATCTTTGCTCTGACAATCAGCCAGCTTGCCCGACAGGGTCGAGTAATCCAGCACGCCTTTGCGCACGACCTCGCGCGCCTTACGCGCTGCTTCACGCGCCTTGGCGGCCAGCACGGCCTTCTCCAAGATCTTACGCGCGGTCTGCGGGTGCTCTTCGAAATAGCGACCCAGGTGCTCGGCCACCGCGTTCTCCACGATGCCCTTCACGTCGCTGGAGACGAGCTTGCTCTTCGTCTGTGAGTCGAAGCTGGCGTCCGGATGCTTGACGTGGATGACGCAGATCACGCCCTCGCGCGTGTCGTCACCGCTCAGGCCGTTCTTCGCGTCTTTGAAGAGGTTTTGGGCGGTACCGTAGGCGTTGAGCGTCTTCGTGAGCGCGGTGCGCAGGCC
>JAEYOT010000111.1 GCA_023411445.1 Pseudomonadota bacterium | reverse complement strand
CGCTAGTGCCGGAGCTGCCAGCCGTGCCGCCGCTGGGCGCGTCCTCGCTGCTGCACGCCAGCAGCGCCCAGGCGCCGAGCCATCCGATGCGCGCGATGCAATCCAAGCGAAGCGACATGCCACACCTCCAAATGGGTTGGGGTCCTCTTCCCGGAGAATGGGCCGAGGGCGCCGACGACTTTACTGCGAACGATCCGAGCCGCAACCAGGCAACGCGGAGGGGCTCAGCTGGCGCGCGCGGCGCGGCGCTTTTCGAACCAGGCCAGGATGGCGGGGAGCCACAGGACGGTGGCGGCGAGGCAGGTGATCTCACCCACGGCGGCGGCCAAGCCGAAGCTGTGGATGCCGCGGTTGATCGAGAACAAAAGGGCAAAATAGCCGATGCTGGTCGTGAGCGAGCACAGAGTGAGGGCGCCGCCGGTGGCGAGCACGACTTGGCGCAGCTTGCCCGGCCCTTCGAAGCGGTAGCGCTGCATCATGTTGTGAGCGTACTCGGCGCCGATGCCGATGGTGATGGGCAGGGCGACGAAGTTGAGGAAGTTCAGGCGGATATCGCGCAGGTACATGTAGCCGACCAGGCCTGCCACGCCCAGCACCCAGGGCACGAACACGCCGAACGCCATCGGGTTGCCGCGGAAGGCGACCAAGATGACCACGATGGTGCCCAGCGCGGAGACGGCGATGGCGCGCGGCGCGTCCTCGCCGATCGTCTTGATCATGTCGGCGAAAATGACGGCGCGGCCGGAGCCGCGGATGACCTCGCCGTTCGGCAGCGTGACGTGGCGGAAGCTGTCTGCCCAGCGCATCAGGTACTTCGCGTCCCACACGCTGAAGCCAGCGGCGGGCGCGATGTAGACGATGCGGCCACGTGAGCCGTCTCGCTCCGTGAACGGTCGCGCCACCAGCTCTGGCAGATCCTCGATTCCGATCGGCTTGATGCCGTCCTTCGGGATGTGCGTCTCGATCTTGGCCCAGTCGGCGTCGTTGATGAAGCCGCGCGAGCGCGCGCGCTGGATGCGATCGATCATCTCGCGGATCAGCGGCAGCTTGGCCTCCTGATCCTTCGGCAAGAGCGAGAAGATGCTGACCGTCTTCTCGAACGGGCGCAGGTTGGCCGGCGCCGCCAAGCGTCGCCGCTCCAGCTCGGCTTCCAGCGGCTGCACCTGATCGACGCGGTCGGTCACGATGGCGATGCCGTCCTGCCCGATGCGCCCGACCACTTTGTCGACTTGGTGCGTGAGGCGTCGAGCCGCCGACTGCTCGGAGGCTTCGTCGTTGCCCACCTTACGCAGGCTGTACTCCATGGGATCGCGGGAGAAGTAGAGCGCCGTCAGCCCGAGAGCGACGACGCCGACCAGCGCGCCAGTCAGGGCGACGGCGCGCGGCGCACCCAGCCCCAGCTTGGCGAAAGCGACGCCGAAGTAGTTGCCCAGGCTCATCGAGCGCGCGTCCTCACGGTACGCCGGCAGCACGCGCTCGCTCGCCGACAGCAGCGCCGGTGTGAACAGGTAGGTCGTGATCCAGCAGAACAGCATGCCGTAGCCGCCGATGATGCCGAAGTGCTTGAAGCCGCGAAAATCCGTGACGATCAGCGAGCCATAGGCCAGCGCGCCCGTGGCGGCCGAGGCCAGCGTGGGGATCCAGGTGTCGCGGTGCGAGATGCGGATCGCCTCAGCGACGCTCAGCAGCTGATCGCGGCGCGCCTCCACGTAGCGCGCCATGTACACGATGCCGTAGTTGATGCCGTTGCCGGCGATGATGCTGACCAGAAACCCGGTCGAGCTGTTGAGGTGGCCGATGGTGAAGCGCGTGACGCCGAAGGTCCAAAGCAGGCCGATCAAGAGCGCGCCGCCCATGGTCATCACCACGCGGATGCGCCAAAAGTACACGAGCACGATGCCCATCACGCCGAGCACGCCGCCGGCGCCCACGTGGCTCAGGTCCGTGGTGATGCGGTCGTATTCTTCGGCGCTCGTGATCAAGTCACCCGTGTACTCGGCCACCATGGTCGGCTCGAAGCGCTGGGGGCCGATTTGCTGCACCACCTCCTGCACGCGGCGCTTGAAGTCCTCCACGTTGGCCTTGCCGGAGACGGGCGTGCGCACCAACAGCGCCAGCAAGTTGCCCTCTTCGTTGGCATAGTAGCCGTTGGGGAAGGGGGGGCCGCTGCTCGACTTGCCGGGCGTCTTGTGCGCTGCCAGCTGCTTCTCGATGCTCTCGGCCGTGATGGCTTCGGGCTCGTCTTCCTCGTCGAGCAGCGAGCCTTGCTGCTTGCTGACCTCCCAATCGTAGCGCTCGGTGATGCGCTCGTGCGCCTGCTTCAGGTCCTCCAGGTCGGCGTAGAGCAGCGCGTTCTCTTCGAAGAAGCGCTGTGCGTCCTTCACGCCGTAATCAACCGCGCCCACGGCGTCCTTACCCAGGGCGTACAAGGCCGGCACCAGCGCGTCGGCGCACGCCTGCAGCTCCGCGTGCTTGCCGTTCGTCTTGGTGCGAAGCACGATGCTGAGCGTGGAGTTGCCGGCGAGCCGCTGGCTCACCCGGCGCAGCTCGATCACGCTGTCCTTGTTCTCGGGCAAGAGCTCGGCGAAATCTGCCTTGAAGCCGAGCTTGCTCGTGGCAAGCCCCGCCGGGATCAAGCTGAGAAAGCCGATCACCACGAGCAACCACGGCCTAGAAGCTTGCAGGCTCGAAAGCAGCGCCAACCAGGCTGGCAGACGTCGTTCGTTGTCCTCGGCGGAGGGCGGCTTTTCCGCAGGCATCTGCCCTGCCCCTTATCACAAAGCCAGCGAAAACCCCGCGCTCAGTCCGAGCCAGCAGTAGGGCAAGTGTCCCACCTCGCCCTGCGGCAGGGCCGTCAGCGCTGGCGCAAAAGGGATCACCTTGGCGTGAGCCCCGACAAATGGGCTGACCAGCGCCTGATTGAAGAAGGCGACCTGAAAGCCGGCCCGCGCTCCAAGGCTGAACGCGCTGCTCTGCTCGGGGCGCTGCGCGCTCAGGCCGCGCAGCTCGCTCCGCGAGGCGAGCAGCCCCAGGTCTGCGCTGGCCGCGACGCTCCCTTCGGCCAGCGCATAGCGCGCGCCGACCCCGAAGTCCAAGTGCTGGAGCTCAGCGCTGCCCGCGGTCGCGCCGGTCAGCTCTACCTTACGGCTCGGCGCGTAGCTGGTGGAGAGCGTGAGCTTGAGCGCGTGAGCGCCGAGCGCCACGCCCAGCATCGCGCCAGGGTTGACCGCGCGCACGCTGTCGCCGATCGGCGTCGAGAAGTCCGTGACGGCGGCGAGCTCGATGCGGACGCGTCGCGTCGCTGGTGGTGATGGCGCAGCGGGTGCAGCAGGAGGAGCAGGGGCAGGGGCGGGCGCCGGCGGTAGCGTGGGCTCGGGCGTGACGGGCGCCGGCTCTGCTTCGGGCTCGGCCGAAGGCATCAGCGTCACCACGATCAGCACGGACGCGAACTGCGCTCGCCGCGCGCAGTCTCGCTCGGCGTCTTCGTAGACTCTCACCACCGTGCGGCCGCCCTGCGTGATCGCGATCGAGATGCGATCCCCCAAGTCCTTGACCGCCACCACGGCGTCCGCCGGCGCCTGGGCGCGCTGACGGGGTGTCGTGAGGTATCTCACCTCTTCTTCGATCGCCGGCACGGCCGGGCAGGTCGAATCGCTGTTCAGAGCCCACGCGTCCAACCGTTTTTACGTAAACTGAAGTTTCGGGCAAGGCAATCATGGCGGCGCCCCTAGATCAGAACAGCAACGTGCTAGCCAGCGCCCTCCCAGCCGACTCGGCTTCAGGGGAGACCTCGACTCTCGCGGGCGGAGGTGCGCCTACGGGCGAGAGCTTCGAGCGAATCTACGAAGAGTGGTTCGAGCACGTGTCTCGGTGGGTGCGCGCGCTCGGCGTCAGGGAAGCCGACCGCGCTGACGTGGTCCAAGAAGTGTTCTTGGTCGTGCACCGGCGCCTCGCGGACTTCGATGGAGAGAACGTGGCAGGATGGCTTTATCAAATCGCCCGACGCAAGGTGCGCGACCATCGCCATCTGACGTGGGTGAAGCACCTGTTCAGCGCGAGCAGCGTCCCCGTGGTGGAGACCATGTTGGCCGGTCGCGATGGGCCGCTCGACGGCTTGGAGACGAAACAGCGCCTGCAGCTGCTGGAGCGCTTGCTCGCACACTTGAACGCGGATCAGCGCGCCGCGTTCGTGCTGTTCGAAATTGAGGGCAACAGCGGCGAGGAGATAGCGCGCCTCCAGGGCGTGCCGCTCAACACCGTGTGGGCTCGCATCCACAAGGCGCGCAAGAAGCTGCAAGCGGGGGCAGCGCGGGCCCTCCAGGGAGGCCGCCGATGAAGCGCCTGTCGGAAGCCAGAGATCCCGCGCTGGCAGAGCTCACGGAGCTGGTGCAGAGCGCCGAGCCTCACAAGCCCAACCCCTTCGCCAAGCGCTTGGTGCACTCTCGCTTGACG
>JAEYOT010000029.1 GCA_023411445.1 Pseudomonadota bacterium | reverse complement strand
GCTCAGTCCTCCTCGAGCTGGGGCGAGCCCTCCAGCTTGGCGCCGTCCACCTGTGACTCGAGCCGCTGCTTCTGCAGGAAGTCCCGCAGGCGCTCGGCCTTGGTGCGACCGTGTAGGCGGCGATTGGTCTCCGCGTGCTTCTCCTTCTCAGCCTTGGCCTTGGCCTTGCGGAACTTGTTCAGGTTGACGACCTTGCTCATGCGCTGGCCTCCGGAGCATAACCCCTTCGAGCGTGTAGAGCGCGACCGCCAGCCAGATCAGGGCAAAGCCCAGCAGCTTTGCGGGCGGCAGCTGCTCGCGGAACACCAGCACGCCGAGCAAGAGCTGCAGCGTGGGGCCCAGGTACTGCAGGATGCCGACGAGCGAGAGCGGGATGCGCCGAGCTCCTGCGGCGAAGGCCAAGAGCGGCACGGCCGTGATCGGTCCCGCCGCAATGAGCAGCAGACGTAAGCTCGGCTGGGCGCCGTGCCACGCGCCGCCGTTCGGAGCCCACAGCAAGTACGCCCCCGCCACGGGCAAGAGCAGGAGCGTCTCCAGCGTGAGCCCGCCCAGCGCGTCGATGCGCGCCGTTTTTCGCAGTAGCCCGTACAGGCCGAAGCTCACCGCCAGCACCAACCCGATCCACGGCAGCTGCCCGGCCAAGACCGTGAGCCAGACGACGCCCGCGCCGGCCACGCTCACCGCCGCCCACTGCAGCGGGCGCAGCCGCTCCTTGAGCACCACCACCGCCAGCACGACGCTGAGCAGCGGATTGATGAAGTAGCCCAGGCTGGCGTCAACCACGCGTCCCACCGCAACCGCCCAGATGTACGTAATCCAGTTGATGGAAAGCACGGCCGCGCTGCACAAGAACGTGAGCACGCTACGCGGCTGCTCGCGCAGCGTTTTCACCCAGCCGTACTGCTTGGTGACGACCAGCAGCGCGAGCAGAAACGCCGCAGCCCACACGATGCGATGAGACACGACCTCGAACGCGTTCACCGAAGCGAGCGCTTTGAGATACAGCGGCAGCAGACCCCAAATACCGTAGGCGATGAGCGCGAACGTGATGCCGAGCCGGCGCTGGGACACGCTGCTGTCATGGCGCACCGCCTCGAGGATGGTAAGCCCCGCGCGGAGTCTCCAGCAGCAGGTACAGATGCTCGCTCGGCTCAGTACGGAGGGCAGCCCCTCACGTTCAACCTCGCGGATCTCCCAGTATAATCGCCGCGAAGCAGGCTTTCCAGCCGCCCCGCTTTCGCTAGTCTGTTTTGCCCTGCGCGCGCCCACATGGCGCTCCGGCCGCACCAAAAGTGAGCGACTCGCCCGGCACCTCTTAACGCTCGCTCGCGTTGACCGCTTGAAAAGACGCCAGGGCCCCATGCCCCACCCGCCGTCTAACACCAACCTCCGAGGGGAAATCGAAACGGAGCTCGTGAGCAGCGGTGTGCTCGTCACCTCCATGCGCGGGTACATGACGGGTCAGCACCTGAGCGATCGCCTGGAACAGTTCCGCGCCTTGGTCGAACAGACGCACTGCGGAACCTGGATCATCGACTCGCTCGACCTGACGGGCTTCGAGCCAGCCTCGGTCGCGCGCGCAGCCCTTTGGTTCGATCTCTTCAAGCAGCGACAGGGCGTGCACATCCTCTTCGTGTCGAACTTGCCGCCCGCCCGCATGGCAGCCGCGACGCTGGCCTTCGCCGTCCACGTGAAGATCACGTGCTGTCGCGAGCTGTCGCGAGCGTACGAGGAGGCCGGCGTCGGCACCCGCTCGGTTCGGCCGAGCCAGTTCACGCTCAGCCCGCCCAAGTCCAGCGCCGAAGGCTTAGGTAGCAGCACCGGCCGTCGCAACTGACGTCCGGTCCAAGCCCAACAACATTGGCATTGGTCTCGCAGAGTTGTTGAGAAGGCAGCACAGCACTGACTGCTCACGCTGCACGCAGCGCCACCCACGCGGCAAAACCACGGCAGAACGCAGGGATGCGCGCGCAATGACGGCGCCGGACCTTTCGGGCTAATGTGCTCGGCTCTGCACGAAGCCATGGAACCGACCAAGCCCCTCGATCCCAACGAGCTGCCCAACGCACAGAATGCCCGCGCCGAGCTAGGTGAACGCCTGAAGGCGCGCGCCCTCGAGACATTTCAGCGCGGCGAGCTGATCTCGGCCATGTTGTTCGCGTCCGACGCGTTGATGCTCTTCCCCAACGATCGCTCGTACCTGGATCTGGCTGACGAGATCGCCCTGGCCTCGCCCGACCCGCTCTCTACGGTGCCGGTGGAGACGGGCGCCATCCACGTGGCGACGGCGGCCGTGCGTGCCCGCATCCTCATGATGCAGCAGCGCTTGCCGGAGGCGCTACAGCTGCTCTGTCGGGTGATCGACGCAGCGCCGAGCCTCGGCTACTTGCCGTGGCTGGCGCGATGGTGCAGCCCGGAGATCGTCGCTCGCCTCGGCTGGGAGGTGTTCTCGGCGCACGTCGTGCGCACGGTGCTGCGCGTCGGTATTTCCGTGCCGGCGCAGCCGGACGCGGACGATCCGCGGCTGATCAACGTGAAGGCCGGCGCCGATCTGTTCAACACTTTGCGCCGCCAGTTCCCCGACGAGGCGGTGCTGTACTTCGGTGAGGCGCTGCTGCGCCGTCGCTTGAGCGATCCGAACGCCACCGTCGCGGTCGCGCTGGAAGGGGTGCAGCGCTTCCCCCAGGATTGGCGCGTGCAAACGGCGGCGGCCAACGCCTACCGTCAGGCCGGTCGCCCCGACGAGTCCGAGCGGCACGCGCGCGCCGCGCTGCAGCTGGATCCGAAAGACAACTCGCCGCTGTTCGATCTCGGCTGGGCCTACCTCGACGCGCAGCAGAACGAGCGCGCGGTGCACGTCTTCCACGAGCTGCTCTCACGCGAGCCGGATTACGAGGACGCGCGTCCTTCGTACCACTACGCGCGCTACGTCACGTACCGCGCGGAGGAGGACAAGCTCGCGCTGATGACGTTGCGCGAGCGCGAGTGGTGGAGCCACCTCACCCGCGAGCTGTGCGATCGCATCGAGCCGATGCAGGCCTACTACACGTTCCTGCAAGGGCCTGGCGACGCCACCGCCGCGGCGGCGCGCTCGTTCGCGCGCGAGCTTCTGCCCATCTTGCGCTGCTGCGGTCAGGGCCTCTCTTGCAGCATCGGGCTGGAGAGCAAGTACCTGGACGCGCCCAGCGTCGGCCTGGCCTTCGACCTAGTGATGCGCAGCATGGGCGCCAGCGGCAAGCTGGATATCCAGGTCGAGGAGGTGCAGTCGCCGGATCCGCGCGCGGACAAGGCGCAGGTGCAGTACCGCTTGTGGAGCTACGAGGGCACTACGCCGCACAGGGTGTACCCGGCGGCGGATCCGCGCGCGCAGCAGGTGATCGGCAGCCTGGCGGCGCAGCTCTACCGGCAAGACGTGTGGGACGCTGGCGCGCGCGCCATCGCGCAGCAGTGGGGTGAGGCGTGGCTTCACGGCTTCCTGGCGGTCATGACCGATCCCCCCTTGCCGCCGCCGGACTCGGGCTTCGACGGCTTCTATTGGGTGTACCGCTGTCAGGTGGCGGCGGCGCTGGTGCTCTCGCACCTGGGCAACTGGCAAACCGGGCCGGGCCGCGGCGCGCTGTTCTCGCTCGTGTGCGGTCCTTCGGATTGGACGACCAGCGCCGCCATCATCGCGTTCGGCTTCCGCGCCAAGGCAGATCCAGCGCTGCGTCCTGAGATCGAGCAGCTGTTCGCCTGGCTGCGCTCGATCGCGCCGGCGCGCGGCTTCACCGGCTGGGAGACGGTGCTGGCGCACGTGTGGCTCGGGCTCGGTGAGCACCCGGAGCCGACTCGCACGAGCTTGGAGGCCTGGCTCGAGCAACTGGAGGAGGATCCGGCCAAGCAGAACCGGGTCAAGCCTCCCACGCGCCGCTACGGTGGGCTCACGCTCGAGGAGTACGCCGAGTTCAGCGCCGAGCGCGATCGCATCATGGCCAGCATCGGACACGGCGGTCCTGGAGCGGTGACGAGCGCGGTGCTGGGCGAGCCGCCGCCCGAGCTGGCCGCGCTCCTGCAGCGCTTCAACCTGCCGCTCCGGCGTGACGACGGCACCGGCGGATTACTGCTTCACATCCCCGAGTGGCAGGAGGCCATGAACAACAGCCGCGCCCTGCACGAGCGCTTCATCGAGCTGCAGGAGAACCTGAGCTTCGCGAAGATGGGCGTGAACGCCGAAGAGAAGGCCGCGCTGGATCGCATCCGCGACGGCAACATGGACATGCACTTGCGTATGGCGCAGGCCCAGCAAGCGCAGCACGAAATCGCCCAAGGAAACGCGGGTGATCCGGATCCGGTGGTGTTCCCGGGCCAGCCCGTGGCAAAATTGAGTGACTACGTCGGCATCCTGAAGGGCATGCAGACGGGCGACATGATGGGGGCGCTGGGTCGCTACGGCCTCGACATGATGAGCTACGGGCAAGTGGCCACGGCGTGGGGCGCGAAGATGGCGGCTGACCCGATCTTGACCGAGAAGTTTACGCGCATGATGAACGGCTGAGCTACCCTTCACCCCATGCCGAAGCGAACCGTACAGTCGACGCTGATTGGTCTGAGCCTCGTCATCGCTCTGGGCTGCTCACGCAAGTCGCAAACCGAGCCCGGCGCGGAGCCTGCTCCCAGCGCTCAACAGCCAGCCGCCGCTAGCCCTGCCAGCACCGTCGCCCCTGCCCCGGCGTCGGCCAAGCTGGGCGAGGAGGCGCCAGACTTCGAGCTGCCGGATCTCGACGGCAAGCTGGTCAAGCTGTCCAGCTTCCGCGGAAAGACGGTCGTGCTCGAGTGGTTCAACCCCGGCTGCCCGTTCGTCAAAGCCAGCCATACCAAGGGCTCGCTGCTGGGCACCGCCGCACGTCACGAGAAAAATGGGGTGGTCTGGCTGGCGATCAACTCCGGCGCCAAAGGCAAGCAAGGGCACGGCGTCGAAACGAATCGCGAGGCCAAGGAGAGCTTCAAGTTCAGCAATCCCGTGCTGCTAGACGAGTCCGGCGTCGTCGGTAAGGCGTACGGCGCCCAGCGCACGCCGCACCTGTACGTGATCGATCCGCAAGGCAAGCTGGTGTACCGCGGCGCGATCGACAACTCGCCCGACGGCGAGGGTGACTCGCCCAAGGACGGCAAGCTGGTGAGCTACGTGGACGCGGCGCTGGCGGATCTGGCGCAGAACAAGCCCGTCGCCATCCCGGAGACCGAGGCTTACGGCTGCTCGGTCAAGTACCAGATGTGAGCCGGAGCTCAGAAGCTCAGGGTCATGCGCGCGCTCACCTCGTGCAAGCGGTGAGCGGTCAAGTCTTCCCCGCCCAGGTTGCCGGGCACTAGCGCTAGGTTCTCAGGCGTGCCGCTACCTGGCGTGATGTACAGGTTGTAGCTAGCCGCCAGCTTGAAGCGCTCGGTGTGCCAGTAATTGAGCGCCGCGCCCAGCTCCAGCACGCGGAGCTCACTGTCGGGCAGCGCCGGATCGGACGGCCCGGAGCGCGACGCCGGCTCGTAGCGAGCTTGAATGCCGCCGGCCATCAGCGCGAGCTCCAAGCCGTAGCGGTCTTGATGAGGGACAGCGCTGGCGAGCTCGAGGTGCTGCGGCTCCGGGTACGTCCCAAGCTCGATCTGCTCGGTCTGCAGCACGCCGAACGCCATGAGCGGCCACAGCGAGAGCTCGGCGTAACCGGAGAACCCCTGCAGGGTCCCGCCGCGCTCGCCAGCGGAGCCGCCAACCTCACGCGTGTCCTTGCGCGCCCAGAAGCCCTCGGCGCGTAGCGTGACGTAGCGAGTGGGAATCCGCGCGGCCAAGCCGAGCGCGCCTTGTGAGCCGGTCTGCAAGACGTGCGCGTCTCCCGCCACGCTGCTGCGGGTGGGGCGCCACAGCGCGAAGCCCTGGCGGGTCGTGACGGCGGGCGCGTCCGTCGAGGCGTCGCGCGGATTCCTACTGCCGCCGCGCGCGCTGAGGCCGAAGTACAGGCTACGCAAATCGCCGTGGTCCAGGTGCGTGGCGAGCGGCTCGAGGCCAATCTGTCCGATACCGTCGAAGCCGCGATCGGGATCGCCTGGCGTGAGGGCCTCGGCGCCGAACCCGCCGAGCGTCCAGCTCAGGCGACCGATGGCCGTGTAGGTGCGCCCCGTGATGGCGGCGCCGAGCACTTTCGGCGCCGGTACGGCGAAGCCGCGCACCGCCACGCTGCGCTCCAGGAACGCGAGGTCACGCACGCGCGTGCGGTTTCCAGCGAAAACGGCGCCTGGAACAGGCCTAGCATCATGCCCAAGCCGCGCCCGGCGTTCACGTAGCCCCACGCGTCGTCCAGCGCGATCTTCGTATCACGCCCGGCGGCGCGCGCGCCGTCGATCGCCGGGTTGGCGCGGAGCTCGATGGCGGCGTTGAACGCCAAGCGCTTGACC